>CAWZYW010000060.1:0-9440 GCA_963966255.1 uncultured Salinispira sp.
TGCATGCGAAACAGTATAGCGGTAATTCAGATGTCTTCCAGTAACCCGCTTTCGCCAGACCTCGCTGAACAGGTGGGGGGTTTCGCAATAGTGACAGGTAAACTGATTCTCACCTGAACGGATGAAGTCCGCGAAGATCGGTTCGTGATGATCGGGATTGCTGACACAGGCTTCATTTTTACAGCGGAGACCCGGCAGCCGATATACCCTTGGCGGTGTGCTGAGCCGGTATTTTTCGATGACTTCATGCTCCTCAATCAAATTCAACGTGACCCCCGGCGAGATGGCGGACAGCATTTTCATCTTTTTTTCTCCCGGCATCTTATGCTCCGGGAGAGAGATGATTCCTTTGTAGGATCCTTCCTTGAAACTTGGAAACACGCCGTGGGAGCCCATGGAGTTCAAATCGAGGGTGCGTCGGATCTTCGTAATTTGATCCCAGATTTCTTCCGGTGATTTACCTTTTGCAATGTGGTCGATGACGATGCCTTTTTGAACGGGCTTAATCCCCACCTTGAAGTCCGGCTTCGCCGATGACTCCCTGGTCGCTTCCTGTATAAAGTCATCGGTGTATTCCGGAGTCCGGACCGTGGATCCGGCGTAATCAGATCCAAGGCGGCCGCCGACCATGGCAAGCTCGATGACCCGAGTCAGATACCCGTTCATGCTCTGTTCATCCCAGCGGTTCAGGGGGAGAGAGTCGAGGAAGGTGGGAATCGTCGGAGTTTCCGAGTGTCTGGGCAAGGGGTGGTAAAATCGCAGGCTTTCGTCAACCATATCCAGATGATCCCGTCGGAAGGTTACCGAACGGCGCAGCCGCTCCGCCTTGTTCAGCAGCTTCTCGCCCATGCGCTCCAGTTGGAGACGGGTAAAATACCAGATCGGCGCCTGTTTATCCTGAGCCAGGTATTCATCGATGGATTCAAAAATTCGCAGCTCGAAACCCTTGGACTTCATGGTTTCGAGGTAATGCTCCGGCATGGCGAGCTCCGGCGGCGCGATAAGATCCACCTGGACTTCCCGAAACACCTCGAGGCCGTCGACTTTCGAGTGGACGGTTCGGCCGTGAAACAAATCGCCCACTAAAGCGATGTGGATGTGATCCCGTTTCCATTCCAGCTGTTCGAGGAAACTGAACTCGTCTAAAAACTCTTGAGTAGGGTGTTCATGGCGACCGTCGCCCGCATTGATAAAAGCCGGCTGCGGGACACCGATTTTTGCGGCATACTCCGCCATGCTCCCTTCCAGCCAGCGACAGACCCCTTCTATGCGGCTTCGAACAACGAAGATGCTCGAGGAACTGGAATACCCGACCAGCATCTTAATGGTGTCGGTGATGCTTTCTTTTTTCTGGAAGCTGGAGTTCTTCGCATCGAAATCGTTGAGTTTGACGCCATGAAATTTCCCGGCGTTGCGAAAGGATTCCTTTGTACGGGTGGAATCTTCCATAAAAAACAGGTACATGCCCAGGTCGGGATTGTTCAGGCGGAAGCGGCTGACATCACCGCCGTTCCGCAGGGCTTCTTTAAGCTGTCGGGTCTGCTGATACAGATACCACTGTTCATCGGGATGCAGATCCCGTACCACCTGTATGGTGCGTCCGGAAAAAACAGATTTCATGCGCAGGTCTCCATATTCGAGGATTATATGTCGCTAACGTTTGCCGGATATCTTATTGACCAACCTTGAGTTCGTCCAGATCCAGGCTGGTGAATCTACCGTCCTTGCGCTGCACCAGGAGGGCGTTATCTTCAATGAGCAGGTCGCTGCCCTCTGCTACCGGAATGGCCGAACGAAACAGGAGGTTCAGATTCGCATCAAAACGGCCGGCGTACCATTCGCCGCTGTCGCGGATCACCGCATACAAATCATCGCCGCCGCCGACGATAATGGGACTGTGAATGCTCACTTCGGCGCTGCCGGCTGCGGCAAATGAGAGGTCATCGCCGTCCATTAATACCAGCACGGGAGTACCTGCTTCCTCGCTGATCGCCACGAAGCCCTGCCGCGTACTCACCAGGGTGCGGCCGATGATTTCGCGTCCGCCGGTGCTGAGAACCGAACCGTCAACCGCATCGACGATGACTGGGGTACTGTAGAGCCGTCCGGAGGAAATCCGGGCCCGGGAAAAACGCACGGGATTGCTTTGGATGACGGGCTGGGTAGAGGCCGTTTCGATATCTTCGGCCACCTCTTCCCTCACCTCCCGGGCGCGTTCGTCGGCGGCTTCGGTCTGCTCTTCCCGCTGTTCGGTCTGATCCTGGCGATCCTGCAGCGCTTCCTCTTCTTCCTCAATGGCCGCCTGACGCTCCTGCTGCTCTTCCAGATCCTGTTCGAGGTCCTGTCGCTCCTGGCTGTCCTCAGGCAGGCTGGCGATCTCCTCTTCGATCTCCTCGATGGTCTGATCGATCTCCGCGGATTCTTCGGCCAGGGCTTCCCGTTCCTGTTCGATGGCGGCCTGTTCTTCCTCGATCTGGGTCCGTTCCTCATCCACAATGCGGTCGATCAGGTCGGCGGAATCCATGCGTTCTTCCAGCCCCTGATCCTCGGCGTCCGAAAGGGTTTCTTCCACCGCTTCATCGAGCAGCTCATCGGCGGGCACCGAAGACAGTTCCCCGGGAGCCGCATCGGAGGCCAGGGGAATAACGATTTGACTTGCTCCGGCCCACTCGGACCAGTTCAGGGAAAGCCCGGCTTTTTCCTCGCTGAGCAGATTTACCAGCTCCGGAACATATGCTTCGGAGAAACGGGTGAGGTTTCCCCGGTGAACCGCGTTATATACCGTAACCAGGATGCCCAGGAGTTCGGCATCCTCGCTGCTGTACCCGTAGCGGCTTTCGAGATACGCCGAGATTATCCGACGGAGGTTATCGATGTGATCCACCCGGGCACTTGGAAGCAGTTCCAGAAGGTCTGCTCCTCTGAGGGGGCTTTCGGGCGAAGGGAGAATGTGGGTAATACGGTACTTACCGGCATACTCCCTGCTGTCTCCCGAGGCGATTTCCGACGACAGGCTGATACCGATGCCGCGGATTTCATCAATGGTATCGATATCGTCATAGGGACCGGAATAATTGATAAAGGTAATGGTATCGGTAACCGAGTTCTCCAGCTCCTCGACATCGACTTCCAGGGCGGTCAACGACCCGGCGACCAGGGCAGACAGCACTAAGATACAATAGGCAATGGATTTACGGTTCATGGAGTCCCCTTTGTTATAGATAATAGCGCCTTCGGCCAAACATTGCACTAGGAATTCAGGCGAAGAATCTGCCGGCGCATGACCGGATCGTCGAGTAAACCGTACAGGTTCTGGGCGAGGTCGATTACCTCCCGCCGGGTTTCAATCCCGCGAACCAATACATCCGAAGGTTCGAGCAGCGCCATGAGGAAATCGAAATACGCCCGTACCAGAGCGGCAGGCCTTTGCCAGGATTCAGCGGATATGATAAATGACAGGCTCTGCCGAGCCAGCCGCAATTCATCGGGATGGGGCCTCCCGGCCATCGCTTCGAGCACCGCCCGGTATACTTCAGGGCTGACCTCGGAATTCAGAGCCCGGATTACCTCACCGGCGGAAGAATCGCCGCCGCAGTTGAGCAAGGTGAGCATCAGCAGGGCCCGCAGAGAAGGATCAGCGAGAATAAAGCCTCCCCCGGTCCCTTCGCCGTAGGAGTACGCCAGAAAATCCGATAATGCCCGTTCATACAAGAGGAGTCTTCCCCGGTAATCCCCGGACTCGATGGTCGCCGATATGGCCTCCAATTGCCGGGTCAGTTCCCGGGGCTGGTCCACCGATACCTTCAGCAAATTCAGAAGGAAAGCCGGCCGGGGGTCCGCCGGGGTCGCAGGTTGGCGCAGCAGGGCGGATGCATCAAGAAAATCCCGCACCAGCTGCGTCAGGTCAATCCGGTGGACCCGCCACGCACTGTCGGCCAGATACAGCCAGTTTCCGCTGCGGGTTATCCGCAGGAGATTCCATTGTTCCTCCAGCCGGAGCAGATGATAGACCGCGCCGGAATCATCACCCATCCAGAGATTCCGCGCGTCGTAGGAAAGCGTAAGCTGCAGAAGCCTCCCGGACCGACTCGCAGTAAAGGAAGTGTAAAAACGTCCTGGGCCGCTGTGCCGTCCGGATTGAATGCTCTGCAGATCCGGAGTGATGATGCTCCAGGATCCGTCGGATACATCGGTCAAATGGAGCGAGCCACCGCTGAAGTATGCCGTGTCCCAGGAAGAGGCAATAACGGCGGAAGCGTGGAGCGCACCGTCAACGCTGTAACGCATGATTTCTTCTTCGCCGAGAAACAACAGTTCGCCTCCTTCATCCAGGAGCACCTCGCGAAAGCCTGAAATGCCGGGAACCCAGCGGAGCCGATGCTCGCCGCCGTCTGCCACAGGGCTTATCAGGGTCACGGTTCCGTCTTCGGCGATGAGCAGCTCCCGGCCGTTGCTGACGAAGCGCCGGGCAGATCCTTCCTGCCGGCTCGACTCGCTCTCCCGGGTAATCCCGGCGGCGGTGTACAGAAGCCGGCCTCCGGCGGCATCGATGACCTCGGTTCTTCCGCTGCTCAGCGGGATATGGATGCTCCCGTTTTCCTGCGGGAACCAGACCCCGATGGGGATCCGCGGGATGTCGTACATCCACAAAACGCCGACTCCGAACTGATACCTCTGTACCCGCCGGTCTCCGGTGAACAACACTAAACTCTGGGTGCCCCCCGGGGATTCGATGATCAAAGGCTCCTGCAGCAGAGCGCCCTGGAGCACCAAGGTTTCATACCAGGGCTCGGGATCCCTCACCCGGGGAAAGGGAGGTTCGGGGGACCCATCGGTATTTTGGGCCGTCAGGCTTGAAAGGGTGAACAGAAATCGGATTGCCAGGAAAATCAGAAATGGAGCTGCAGACTGCTTCGACCGGCGCCGCAGCGGTCTGCAGCGGGGCAATACGGCCTCCTCGCCGGGAAAAGCGGCAGGCTGCCTAGCTTTACTCACCGATGGCCTCCAGTTTTACCACCGTTTCGAGATGATGGGTCTGGGGAGAGAGGTCAAAGCCCCGTATTGATAGAACCCGATATGAACTGCGCAGTTCCGCAAGGTCCCGGGAAAGAGTTACCGGATCGCAGGATACGTAGATGAGAGTGGGTACCCTCAACTTAGTTAGGAATAACCGGAGGCTTTTATCGAGACCGGTTCTCGGCGGATCGACGATGCCCAGATCCAGGTTACCGAGGGTCTGCCCGTTTTGGCGGGCTACCCAGCGGTCTACCGGACCGGCAAAAAACCGGCCTCTTGGACCGATATTCTCCCGGGCGTAATCAAGGCTGCGGGAGTTGATCTCCACCGCGTGAACGGTCCCGTATGACGGGGGTAGCAGCGCTCCGAACAGGCCTACCCCGCAATATATATCGAGAGCGCTCCTCCCCACGCCCTCGACGGTAGGCAGCAAGGCAATAATGTATTTAGCCATGCTCTCAAGAGCAGCAAGATTGCTCTGGAAAAAACCGCGGACATCGAAGCGCAGGGTTTTACCGGCGACAACCAGCTCGAGCTCCCCTTCGCCGGCATGCAATTTCCCCCCGGCGGCGAAAAGCGGCATCCGCTCTCCCGGCCGGGTCATGCGACGGGGCAGATCCCGCCATCCGGAATTGAGAAACGGACCTATTGCCTGGTCGGCCACTGGACAGCTTTCGACCCGAACGGTCTGCCTGCTTCCCCTGCGCATCAATGCCGGTCCCTCCCCTGTCATATGGAATTGAAATCGATTGCGGCTTTCCCAGGGAGGACAGCCGACGACCGCGAGATCGTGTAACAGGGGATCGTCGGGAGAAAAGCCGCCCTGGCGTATCAGGCTGTCCTTGAGAATTTCAGTTTTCGCTTCCAACTGAGTTTCATAGCTGAGATGCTGTAAATCGCAGCCGCCGCATACTCCGTACAGCCCGCAGGGAGGCTCGACCCTCCCCGGCCCCGGTTCGATGATTCTGATGATCGACCCCCGGCGAACCCCTTTCCTCCGCCGGATTTCTCCAAGCTCGACCAGGTCTCCAGGGGCGGCCAGGTCCACCAGGATCACTCCGTCATCATCCCGGCATAGACCGTAGCCGCCAGGGAGGATTTTTTCGATTCTATACCGTCGCTCGAGATCTTCCGTCATCAGCACCTATTGTAAACCCTTTCGCCGGAAAATATCAGCGCTCCCTTTAGAATGGATTTTCAAAGCCTGCGGGTTTCACTTGTGAAATCGGGGAAAAAAGCGCTATACTGCTGAATGCCGTTCACTCACATCACTTGAGGAAACACATGCCTAGCGTGAAATTAGCGAGCCTGCCGACTATCAAGCGGCTTCCATCATACCTTCATATCGTCGAATCAGCTCTTAAAGAAGGCAAAGAATATATTTCCGGGACCATTATCGCAGAGGAGCTGGAACTCGAACCAATTCAAGTACGCAAGGATCTTGCCATTACCGGCATCGTGGGCAAACCACGCATAGGCTTTCCGGTACAGGATCTGATTGACGCCATCAACACATTCCTGGAGTGGAATAAGACTCATCGGGCGATTATCGTAGGAGCCGGCCACCTGGGAACCGCTCTTATGGGCTACGCCGAATTCAAGCGGCACGGCATGAGCATTCTCGGAGCCTTTGATCCTGACAGCGGAAAAATCGGGAATACCATAAACGGCATTCCCGTATACAGCCTCAACCAGATGGTGAACAAGATCCGTGAACTCGAAGTGGAAATCGCCATTCTCACCGTTCCTTCTGATCAGGCGCAGGCGGTGGCGGAATTGCTGGTAAAAGCGGGAATCAAAGCCATCTGGAATTTCACCAATGTGAAACTCAAGGTTCCCCCGGGAATTGTCGTTCAGAAGGAAGATCTCTCATCGGGATATGCCGTGCTGGCGGTAAAGATGGCCCGGAGCAATGGCGGCTCATGACTATCGGAGAGCGCCATGGCTGATAAGCAGGAACCCGTCGATCAAAAAAACAGTGCCATTGACCCCAAGATCCTTGAACAGGGCGACATGCTCGCAAACCGGGTAAAAAAACGTCACCAGCACCTCCGCAAGTGGGCAAAACGCGAGGGTGTCGAGGCATTTCGTATTTACGACAAGGATATTCCCGAGGTACCGCTGCAGATCGATATTTATTGGAAATACCTTCACATCGCCGAGCTTCTGAAATTCAAAGATAAAGATGAGGAGCAACAGGAGCTCTGGACGGTATATATGGCCGAACGTGCCGCCCGGGCCCTTGGCATCCCGGAGGAAAATGTCTTTATCAAGAACCGCCGTCAACAGAAAGGGCGGAATCAGTACGAGAAATTCGCTCGGGAAAATTTTACGACGATAATAAAAGAAGGCGGTCTGGAGTTCGAGATCAATCTTTCCGATTACCTGGACACCGGCCTCTTCCTCGATCATCGGGTGACCCGGTCCTTCGTGAGGGATATCGCCGCCGGAAGCCGAATGCTCAATCTGTTTTCCTACACCGGCAGCTTCAGCGTCTACGCTGCGAACGGCGGAGCCATGAGCACCCTCAGCGTGGACATGTCCAATACCTATTCGTCCTGGGCCGAACGAAATCTGGAACGCAACGGCTTTCCAATCGGAAATCTCCACCGGGTGGTGACAGCCAACGCGGTCGAATGGGTTGAACAAGCGGTTTCCAGGGGCGAACAGTTTGATTTAATCGTGTGCGATCCGCCGACATTCTCAAACAGCAAGAAGATGGAGGGGGTGTTCGACGTTCAGAAGGATCATCCCTGGCTCATCGAATCCTGCGTGAAGCTCCTGAGTAAGCGCGGAGCCCTGATCTTCAGCAATAATTTCCGCAGGTTCAAGCTCTACGAGGACCTAGTGAAAAAATACGCTTTGGTTGACGAAATAACCAACAAGACCATTCCCGACGACTTTACCAAACGCAAACCGCACCGCTGCTGGCTCATTCAGAAAAAATAAGCTGATCAGACTGCCTAGGAAGAACCGAGGACCGCAGAGCTCTTGCCGGTTGATGTTTCCTCGGAGTGCTCGAGGCGCATTTCGCGAATCAGCGCAATCCCGATGCAAACACCAAGTACCAGCGCATAATGACACATCACCGAAGGCAGGGTTCCCTGAGTGCCTACGAAAAACACCGCGGTTATGACGCTGGGGACCACGAAGCCCAATACCCCCAGGGAAAACAGGGTCAGGCTTTGACCGTACCCGCTGGCCTCACGGGCTTTTGTATCGAGGAGGGGAATCAGCACCAGCAACGCGATGCCGGATTGATAAAACAGGCCGTACATCAGCCGGCCGGGTTGCGGGCTGGTATACACCGCCATAACGGTATCGCAATGGGAAAGAAGCACCGACTGATCAAAGAGAATATACCAGAAGCTGAACGCCGCGCCGGCGAACAGATATGCGGCCGAGATCACCGAATAGGCTTTTCGCCGCATGACCAGGGCAATGTACAACAGGCCGACCGGCGGTAGCCAGGTAATGTCCACGAATGCCGCCCGGGAAAACTGGCCCGAGAAAAGCGGAGAGCAATTGAGGGCTTCGAATATCTGATATCCGGCCAGGAGAACGAGGATAGCCAGGAGGCTCCAGGTTGCGGGAGTTTTTTTCCTTTCGATACTTCAAAACGTATGCAACTAAAGATAATTCCAGGCCCGCAGTGGCATATGAGAGAATCGGTGAATATTCCATGAGCTCATGCTACCTAAAACGTCCCGCTGGGTCAAAGCCCCGGGGGTCCCAAATCCACATCATTTCATGCTGACCGGGTCCCCAGCGGTCGCGCTCAATCGCGTCCGCTTCACCGAGAATCCTGTTCCAGTATCGCTGGCTGCTGGGATAGCCGGAACCGAGGACCAGCAGCGACTGTGACCGTCGGACCGCGAGGCGGTTCATAGATCCGAACAGCTCCCGCCCCAGACCCCGCCTGTGATGCTCCGGATCGATGTAAAACAATCCGAGTTCGGCATGAGAAGCATCCAGTCGGGACTGGAGATTGCGGATCATGGTTTTCCCCGGCGGATATAACGCGGCAAGCCCCCTGATTTTCCCGGGAGGATCTTCCTCGATAATACGAATATCGACGATGTCCGATTCACCGCTGAAAAAGCGCGAGAGGCACTCAAGGCGGGAATGCATCTCATCCTGAAAGTCGCTGTGTTCCAGCTCAAGGCCGTTCTTCCGCCAGGTATCGCGAACGCTCTTCAGCAGCAGCGAGGCAAGCAGCGCTTGCTCTTCGGGCATTGGCTTGCGAATAATCCAGACGCTGTTTATATCTGGAGATGGCGCTTCATCGTGGGACATCATAGCGCTCATTATATATTTTCACATGCAAATGAATGAAGTATGCCCTCTGACGGATTTCTCCTTGTATGCCAAAAAAAGGGGCTGTCTGAGAACTAACTCAGACAGCCCTTGTTTTATTTAAACCA
>CAWZYW010000061.1:0-9437 GCA_963966255.1 uncultured Salinispira sp.
TCTTTATGCAGCTATTGGCATTCGAATACCTTCGTTCCGTTGGTCCCCTGGGCTGCAACCTTCGATTTCTCTACGAAGGCGAAGAAGAAATGGGTTCCATCCGGCTCCGGGAAATCCTTCCGGACATCGCGGATAGGCTGAGAGCCGACGGGCTTCTTATCTGCGATACCCACATGATTTCCCCTGAACAGCCGGCGCTGGTAACCGGGATCCGGGGCATGCTGGCGGTTGAACTAGAGGTTTCCGGTCCATCGAGAGATCTGCACTCGGGCATGTACGGAGGTGCCGTGGTCAATCCTGCCAACGTCCTGACTCGGCTCCTGGCGGACCTGAAGGATTCTGACGGAAAAATAACGATCCCCGATTTCTATCGGGATGTGATCGAGTACGACCTGGCCGGGCGGGAGGCGATCGCGAGAATGCCCTTCGACCGGGATGAGTTCATGGCGGAAACCGGGGTAAGTGATCTGGATGGCGAAGCGGGATACAGCGATCTGGAACGGAAAACCATCCGGCCGACCTTCGATATCAACGGCCTCAAATCCGGCTATAGCGGCGAAGGGATTAAGGCCATTGTTCCCCGCTCGGCATCGGCTAAAATCTCTTTTCGCCTGGTTCCCGATCAGGATCCGGATCAGATCTTCGGGAACCTGGAAAGCCATCTGCGCCGGATGCTGCCTTCAGGGGTATCCATTGAGATACGGCGCATCGCCGCAGCACCTGGCATGCGATGCAGCGACGAAAATCCCGCAATCAGAGCGGCCCACCGGGCGGCGAACAAAGTCTTCGGCGCTGAACCCGTTCATATTTTCGAAGGCGGGGCGCTTCCGGTGGTGGTGGCCTTCAAGGAGGTGCTGGGACTGGACAGCGTCATGTTCGGTTTCGGACTGTCCACCGATAATATCCACGGTGCCGATGAGCACCTTCCGCTGGATCAGACCCGGAGGGGTGCCGAAGCCATTGCCCAGTTTGTCCGGGAGTTCGCCCGGGGCTCCTGATCAGATTTGATCCGATCACACTGGCAAGGCCCCCCCACATGCATATACTCAGAAGAGCGAGGTGCCACGTGAATTTCGATGACAACGCCTACCACCGGATACTGGAAAATATGCATGAAGGCCTGTACCTGGTCGACCGGGATCGGAACATCACGTTCTGGAACAAGGCCGCCGAAGAAATCTCAGGCTTCTCCGCCGATGAAATCATTGGCCGGTCCTGCGGGGACAACATCCTGACCCACGTAGATGAGAAGGGAAACAGCCTCTGCCTTGGCCTATGCCCCCTGGCTCGGAGCATGGAAGACGGAGGTCCCAGGGAAGCTGAGGTTTTTTTGCATCACAAAAACGGCCATCGGGTACCGGTTTCGGTAAGGGTCAATCCGATCCTCGACGAGAGCGGAACAATCATCGGCGGCGTGGAACTGTTCACCGACATCAGCAGCCGGGAAGCCACTGAACTGCGCATCAGGGAACTGGAACGCCTCGCCCTGCTGGACAACCTGACTCAGCTGGCAAACCGGCACTATATCGACCGGGAGATATTCTCCCGCTTCGAAGAATACCACCGCAACGGCATCCAGTTCGGCATCATCTTCCTGGACATCGATCACTTTAAACAATTCAACGATGACTACGGCCATCCAACCGGCGATAAGGTCATTCGCTATGTGGCCGATACCCTCCTGTACAATGCCCGGCCGTTTGACATATTCGGTCGATGGGGCGGCGAAGAATTTATCGGGATCATTAGGAATATCGGTGCGGATCAGCTCGCCGTCATGGCGGAGCGCATCCGTACTCTTATCGCTGAGTCTTACATTGTCGAGGGCGATGAGAAACTCAGCGTCAGCGTTTCCATCGGGGCGACCATGGCCGCGGAGGGTGATAATCCCGACCGTCTGCTTCAGCGCGCCGACGAATTAATGTACCGGAGCAAAGAGGCCGGGCGGAACCGGGTTACCTCCGGATAGGTCCCGAAAGCCCGGAGCAGGAAGGTTTATGAAAGCAATGATGAATTACGGTCATCCAAAAAGCTACGTACGTGCAGCAGCCCTCCTCATACTGATATTTATCGGCAGCGGCTTTCTGCAAGCACAGGACGATGCGCTGCAAGTCGAGGAGCGCAGCCGGATGACCAGGATCGGCATGTCGGTCCTGGGAGGATGGGCCCTAGGGAATATTGCCCTGGGACTGCCGCTGTATCTTCAAAGCAGCGGCGAAGCCCGCACTTTTCATGAGATGAATATCGGCTGGAACGTGGTGAACCTGGGAATCGCCGGCGCGGGATTTCTGAGCACCCCAACCGCCGATGCCGCCATCGGCTATGATCAGGCCCTTGCCGAGCAGCGGCGCCTCGAGTCGGCGCTCCTTTTCAACGCGGGATTGGACATCGGCTACATGGCCGCGGGATGGGCCCTGCTGGAGCGCAGCAAGCGGGGCTTGCCGGACTCCCAGCGTCTGTCGGGTTGGGGAACATCCCTGATTCTCCAGGGAGGCTTCCTGTTCATATTCGATATGGCGTTCTACTTGTTTCTCCGACAGGTCCGCCCGATTCCCCAAAACCCATAGGGAACCGGGATATGAACGATTTTGCCCGGCTCCGCCACAGCATCTACCGCGAACGCACCGGGGATCCGGTTGCGGATCGGCAGCGGGAGCTTTTCAGACTGGGTGAGGCATTGTTCGGCACCGGGCCGGAAGAATCCGTACAAAAAACGCTATTTGCCGCCTCTCTGAAATATTCCAATGATTATGAGAAGATCGTCTCTTCGCTGGGTGACGCCGGGACTTCGCGTTTTTACGATCGTTACCTGGCGGATGCTATTGCGTCCCAGCCCGGAATCCGTCCTGTCGCCGAGAAGTTCGTCGCAGAACGCTCCGGTAATCCCCGCTTAAAACGGCTGACGGATTTAATCCGCACCGGCAGGGCAGGGTCGGATAAAAAACTCTTCCCAATCGGGCCTGAGGCGCTTGAGCATCCGGTGTCCCTTATCCAGTGCATGTTCCACGGCGACCCTTCCCGAAGCGGCAGGGGATCAAGCGGAGGGATCGGCACCCTCCTGGCGGAACTGGGTAACGCGATGCCCGCCACGGCCGGAGGCGTGGCGACTCCGGTGCTCTACGATCGGGGACGGAGCAATTATCCGTATCTGGCGCTGGAACGCTATGCCCCGAATCACAGCATCATCCGCCTGCCCCTGAGTCTTCCTGCTCCGGCTCCATCGGGGTTCATCGAGGGGCGGGAGAGCATCACCCGTGCACTGGTTGCCGCCCTCACCGCTCTGGGGATAGCCCCGCAGATCATCCACGTCCGCTTCCTGGACGATGCCTCCCTAGCGGCCGCCGACGCCGCCCGGGAACTCGGCGCGAAACTGGTGGTCACCATCACCCCGGATCCCCATCGGCAGCTCTGTGACGCCGAGGGACGGATCCGGCGCTATCCCGCGGATACCGCCCTGGATTTCCTGAACAAGATACTGATCGGCGATGAGCTGCTGCGGCGGGCCCACGGCGTACTGGCCATCGGAAAAAACACCCTTGAGAAGGAACTCATGCCGTACTATCCCCAACTGGAAGACACCAGGGGAAGAATCGTGGCCGGCATCGACGAAGGGGTGCGAAGCCAGGTAGAGGATACGGGGCTCGATGTCCCGGTGCTGCTCCAGTCCGGTGAATCGCGATATCACCTTTCGGCGGAAAGCCTGCCCAGGCCGAGCCTGTTATCGGTCGGCCGGTTGGCGGAGGTTAAAAACCAGGTAGCCCTGGTCGGCGCGTGGTCCGCCCGGGCATGTCGGACCCACAACCTGGTGCTGGTGGGCGGTGACCTGGAGAATCCGTCGGAACAGGAACAATCGGTCATCGAGGGGATCGACCGGCTCATGGAAGGGCGTCCGGAGCTGCAGGGCCGCTTCTGCCATCTGGCGGGTCGAAGCAACGGCGATATCAGAGCCATCCAGCGCTTTTTTGCAGAACGCCGCAATGCCCCTGCGGATCTGTACTTCTGCCCGAGCCTCAAGGAAGAATTCGGATTGTCGATTCTCGAAGCCATGGCGGTGGGCATGATCGCCTGCGCACCGATAAATGGCGGCGCGAAGAGCTATATACGCCACGGAACCAACGGTTTCCTGGTGGATACCCGGGATGAAAAAAGTCTCGCCAAAGAGCTGAAGGTAATGCTCGAAGAGAGTCCGCCGAGCCCCGGCCTGGCCCGGGCGATATCGGAAAATGCCGCCAGGACCGTTAAAACCCGCTACTCCATGGAGCGGATCGCCGGGGAATTCGCCCGGTTCTACCGGAGGGTAATTAATGAATAAGCTGCGTTTCCCGATCATCGTCATTCTGGCCCCCCCGTTCTACTCCCACTTCAATCCCCTGCTGGCGCTGGCACGGGCGTTCGCAAGCTTGGGAACAAGGGTAATCATCGGCACTTCGCCGGATTTCCGGGCGGATGCGGAAAATGCCGGCTTCGAGTACCGGGAAGTCCGGATCAATAAAAACGCCAACCGGGGAGTGGCGGTCGAGACCGAGCAGGAAGATGCAGAGGCCCGGAGATTACGCGAATTCCTCGAAGCCACAACACGGGGGCCGGTGGAGACCCTGATCACCCAGGGCAGGCATCGGACCGACGATATGTTCGCAAATCCGGAGCAGCTTATCGAGAGCATCAGGGATTTGAACGACGATCTGCACCCCTCGCTGTGGGTCGCGGATCAGCTTTCCTATGGAGCAACCCTGGCTCTGATGGGACTTGATCTGCCCTTCGCCACCTTCTGCGCCCCGCATCCGTACAGCATTCCGACCGGAGATATGACCTACAGCGTACCTCCCGAATGGCCGGGGATCTTCCGCCCTTCCCCGGAGGATGAGGCCCGTCTGATCAGCGCCGCAAGGGAGGTGGAGAGAGACTTCACCTCCCGGTTCAACAAGCTGCTTTCATCGCATTTTTCCAAGGAAGGCGTCAAATCAGCTTTTTCCGCCACATCGTCCATCGCAGTGATCTGCAATTATCCGCCGTTTCCCAATCTTCGGGCCCCGGGAAGGCTTTTCGCCGGCCATAGCTTCAGCGAGCAGAAGCTTCCGGAAACCTGGGCGTCCCGCATCGATCCGCAGAGGGAAAAAATCCTCATCGCCCTGGGCACCTTCCTGTCCAGCCGCGGAGATGTCCTGCGAAAGCTCATTGAGGGAATCCTCTCGGCCCGGCCGGATGCTCAGGTTTTCGTGGGTGCCGGACCAAACGCCGGAGAAATCAGCAAGGATTTCGACCGGAGGGTGATTGCCGAAAGCTTTATTCCGCAGAGAGCTCTGCTGCCCCATGTTGACGCGGTATTTCATCACGGTGGAGTGAGCTCATTCACCGAAACCCTCTATATGGGCAAGCCGATGGCGGTACTGCCGTTCTCCAGCGATCAGTTCAATGTAGCCAGGGATGTGGAACGTCACCGGCTGGGAGCAGTATGCGATCCGAACCGGGTCAGTCCGGACGCCGTAGAAGAAGCGCTGGAAATTCTGGTGGATCGGGAAATCAGAAAGTCGGTGGAGGACTGGTCCGGTCAAATCCGCGGCCTGGGGCCGGAATCAGTGGTCCGGGAGCTGCAGTCATCCGGAGGTATCAATGGACAGGAGTGAACTACGGATTCGCGTGAGGGAGATACTGTCGCAGCAAATCTACGGCGTTCTGGCGACCAATGACGAGGGCGGGCCGCACACCACCATCGTATCCTTCGCCGCCGCAGACGATCTTCACTGCATTCTTTTTCCAACGCCGCAGGCGACGCGGAAATACCGGAATCTATTGCGTGATCCGGCGGTATCCCTTTTTATCGACACCCGGAGCGATGATCCGTCGGACATCGAAAACATCTGCGGGATCGAAGCCCGGGGCATCGCCCGGGAATTAAACGGAGCGCAGCGGGAACGCTATGAGCCAATCTACCGGGCCCGGCACCCTCAGCTGACGGATTTCGCAGGGCACGCCGCGTTGCTGAAAATCGATGTCGCCAGGTACGACGTGGTACTGCGATTTCAAAATGTATATGTGCTGGACATGGCCGGAGACGGCGCATTCCCGGAGGCCGGAGTATGACCGTGTACGGAAGCGGCGATCCGGGAGATTTCGCGAAGAGCATCGAAGCCGCCGGAACTGCGGAATCCCGGAGCATGATTATCACATGGAACGGTCTGGAACCTCCGGTCCTCAACCCCACAAGCGGGGAAGCCCCGCGCTGGCGTCTGGAATGCGCCTTGAAGACCGAATGGGATGCCCTCCGGCATGCCCTGCCCCGGGCACTGGAAGACGCCGTGCTGAATTGGCTCGATGATGGGGATACCACGTCGGTGGAAATCGCGATCGCCGCCGGGGCTGCCAACGCTTCACCCTTTGACAGCCGCAGGGCCACCGGCCACGGGGATATCCTGACCGGCTTGTCGGAAGTCCGGGCCGCCGCCCTGTTTCGGTATATGGCCGGGGAAAGCACGGCTTCGCTCATCATTACCGGGAAAGCAGCAAATAGCAAAGCGGTTCCCGCCGACTTTGAAATCAGCGCATCCGATGAGCTCGAGACCATCATCGCCCTGGGTCGATTGTATAACCGAAGCATAAAGCCCGGGCATCCCCTCGAGTGGGTCCGGTTACTCGCTGATCGCGGGGATGACGGGGATTTGCCCGTGCTGACAGAGATACAATACCCCGGCATGGCCGATGCGCTGTTAACGGCGGCCCGCGCCTTCAGCCGGCGTATGCTGCCGCCTTCCGTCGAACAGCCTAGTGGCGAACGGCCTGCCGGCACATCCAGGGACCGGCATCCGGATAACCCGGTTCCCGCCTCCGGAAATGCCAGTCCCATGCGCCAGATCATCGGCGCACCGGGTCTCAGCGGCCAGGTACGGGGCCGGTCCATGTCATCTGAGTTACCCCGGGAGCGGGGCATATTCGTTTGCGGCGAACTCACGATTGAAGACCTGCCGCTTGCCCGGAATGCAACGGCCATCGTGGAACAGTACGGATGCGGCTTCGGCCCCGGTGCACTGCTTGCAAGACAGCTGGGAATTCCCCACGTATACCGCGCCTTGGAATCCGACTGCATTCCCGCGGGAGCCGATCTTCAAGTGGACGGAGCCCTTGGGATAGTCACATTACTATCCCAGTCGTAAAAAAGACACAAATTGCCGGTACTCAACTGAACGAACTGCTGTTAAGATATGTTCATATGCCGATTCCGGATCGTAGTACCGGAGGCGATTTCAAAATGGGGGATCTATGGCGGCAAAAGGTCTTTCGCATTGGCTTCAAGATGTGTATGGCAAGGCGGTAGCCCGCTTCGGCGAACGGAAGGACCGGTTTATCAGCGGATCCGGCGAAGAGATTGATCCGCTGTACAGCGCCGATCCCCCTGAAGCGCCGGTGGGTCTTCCCGGCGAGTATCCGTATACCCGGGGCGTTCAGCCCACCATGTACCGTGGCCGGCTGTGGACCATGCGGCAGTACGCCGGCTTCGGCGACGCCGACGAGTCCAATAAGCGCTATAAATATCTTCTTTCCCAGGGACAGCAGGGCCTCTCCATCGCCATGGATCTGCCTACCCAGATCGGTTTTGACAGCGACGATCCCATCGCCGCCGGTGAAGTAGGCAAGGTCGGCGTGGCGGTGGACAGCCTGGCGGACTTCGAGCGCCTGTTCGACGGGATTCCCCTGGAGGAGATTTCCACATCGGTGACCGCCAATGCCACCGCCAGCATTCTGTTGGCTTTTTACATCGCCCTGGCTGAGAAGCGGGGCATTTCTCCCGACAAGCTCAAGGGCACGGTTCAAAACGATATTCTGAAAGAATACATCGCCCGGGGAACCTACATTTTTCCCCCGGAGCCTTCCATGCGGCTGACCACGGACCTGTTTGCATACTGCAGCCGGGAAGTGCCGGGCTGGAACACCATATCGATCTCCGGGTATCACATCCGGGAAGCCGGGTCCACCGCAGCCCAGGAAGTGGGGCTGACCCTCGCCGACGGCATCGCCTACGTGCAGGCGGCCTTGGATGCGGGGCTGGAAGTCGACAGCTTCGCTCCCCGGCTGTCCTTCTTCTTCAACGCCCATAACGACCTGCTGGAGGAGGTGGCCAAATACCGGGCCGCCCGAAGGCTGTGGGCCGGCATCATGAAGGAACGTTTCGGCGCCCGGAAGGACAAATCGATGATGCTGCGATTTCACACCCAGACCGCCGGTTCTACCCTGACGGCCCAACAGCCGGACAACAACATAGTCCGGGTGACCATACAGTCCCTGGCTGCGGTTCTCGGCGGTACCCAGAGTCTGCATACTAATTCCCGGGACGAAGCCCTTGCCCTGCCCACCGAAGAAAGCGTGCGCATCGCCCTGCGGACCCAGCAGATCGTAGCTGAGGAAAGCGGCGTCACCAACACCATCGATCCCCTGGCCGGTTCCTATTACATCGAGGAGCTCACAGACCGCATAGAAAAACAGGCCCGGGAATATATCGAGGCCGTGGACAATATGGGCGGCATGGTCAAAGCAATCGAGGAAGGCTGGCCCCAGCGGGAGATCCAGAATAGCGCGTACGAATACCAGAAAGATATAGAATCGGGAGAACGGATCATCGTCGGCGTCAATAAATACGTCATCGAGGAACCATCCCCTTCGGGGCTCCACCGGGTGAATCCTGAGGTTGAACAGAATCAGATCCGTCGGCTGAGCGAAGCGAAAGCCGGGAGAAAACAGGAAGAAGTCCGGGCTATCCTGGATGAAATCAGAACCTGCGCCATGGGAAGCGATAATCTCATGCCCCTGTTCGTCCGGGCTGCTCATGCCTACGTGACGCTGGGGGAAATCGTAAAGGTCCTGAAAGACGTGTTCGGCGAGTACCGGGAAAACGTGGTGCTCTGATCCTGAGCGGGCATTTCGCCTCTGGAGGAAAAATATGGCTCAAAAGATCAAGGTGTTGATAGCTAAACCCGGACTCGACGGACATGACCGGGGAGCCAAGGTGGTGGCCAAGTACCTGATGGACCAGGGAATGGAAGTCATCTACACGGGGATCCGCAAAACTCCCGCGACCATCGCCGACATCGCCCTTCAGGAAGATGTGGATGTGGTGGGGCTTTCCAGTCTTTCAGGCGGTCACCTTACCCTCTTCCGCCAGGTCATGGAGGAACTGCGCAAGCGGCAGTTAAACGATATCATGGTCTTCGGCGGCGGCGTGATTCCCGACGAAGACATCCCCGAACTGGAATCCTTCGGCATCGCTGGTATTTTCCAGCCAGGTTCGAACCTCGCCGAAGTTTCCCGCTTCATCGAAGAGCGGGTGAACCGCGGTGAACGCTGACGTGATCGACCGAATCATCGCCGGGGATATCTACGCCCTGTCCAAGGCTATCTCGGTGGCGGAGAACCGCAAAGCCGGCTACGTGGAGCTGATGGACGCGGTG
>CAWZYW010000062.1:0-9372 GCA_963966255.1 uncultured Salinispira sp.
GCTGGACGAGGCGGACCTGGGCCTGCTGTGGAGCCGCATCAACCGGACCGAGGCGGACCTCGCGGAGCTGAACATATCCGCCACTGAGGATTACATCGGCATGTTAAAGAGCGAGATGGAGGAGATCGAGCGCTTCTTCTACCGCAAGGCCGGATACTCTATCCGCTATACCAAGGGAATCCTGGATGCGCTGGAGCAGTTTCTCTCTCTCTCGGAATCGGAGATTACCGCGGTCCGAAACGAAATTCGGCTCTTACAGCATATGGGAGTCGGTTTCGCCGGCGATGTTCCCCGTTTCCAACTGCACAGCCTCTCAGGCCGGCTCAGCGGTTTCGATTTGGGCTGTTATCTGCATACCGCCGAACAGCTTACCCGCAGCGACCTCAGTCTCGGCGGAAAATACCAGACGGCGTTTATCGAAGCGCTGAACTTCTTTAAAAGCCATAATTAACCCGTTATCCCTTCCCTCGGTTGTCATTCTCCCGATGTTTTCGGAGTTTACACCGAGTTCCGTGAAGCATTAATCGATGCCATCAGACTTTTTATGATCAATTTTTCCAGTATCTCCCGCTGACGCTCCCGATCGGCATCCACATATAGGAGCTTCTGACCGGGACTCATGGCATCGAGCTGCCGGATTTTCTGCAGGGCGTACTGCTGTATCACCGTGACCGGGAGGATCATGTTTTCCCTCAACCGGATGGATTCCCTGACCACCGGATCGCTGTCGAGCAGTCGGGTCTGACCGGTGATCCTGCCCAACATGTCGGCGCTGAGCTTCGCCTCGTCGCGAATGATACCATAGAAATCACCGTATTCCGTATCCGCCTGAAGATAGGAGGTAAGCGGAAAGTAAGCCTTGCTCAGGCTCTGCATGGAATTCTCCATGAGGGTCCTGAAGAACAGGTTTCGGTGATAGAGCGTGCGCAGCGCTTCTTCGAACCCCTCGTCGGCTAATTCTTTCAAAGCGCTTCCCAGACCGTAATAGCCCGGTACATTCTGCTTCATTTGACTCCATGCACCGACAAACGGTATTGCTCTCAGGCTGTCCAGGCTAAGTGCGGCGTTTCTCCGGCTCGGGCGACTGCCGATATTCGTGCGGCCGTAGTACTTCAGCGGTGTCATGTGCTCCAGGTAGGGGATGAACCTGGGGTGATTTCGCAATTCGAGATACTTGCGGTTGGCAACGGTTGATAGCCGCTCGATGAGATTTCGATCCTCCGGACCGAGTTCGCTGCCTTCCGAGGGAAACAGATTGTTATCCAATCCGGCGCTGACGATCTGCCCCAGATTGTAGTTGGCCATCGCCGGGGTTCCGTAGCTGGAGCTTATGGTTTGGCCCTGGAGTGTCAGCTGAATACAGCGGCTGTCGATATCCTTCCCGAGGCTGCGGTAAAACTTATGGGTATTTCCGCCACCCCGGGCGGGCGGACCGCCCCGACCGTCGAAAAACAACGCCCGTATTCCGTGTTCCGCGCAGGCCGCTGTCAACGCTTCCTTCGCACGATAAATTTCCCAGTTGGCGGTCACATAACCCCCATCCTTGGTACCGTCGGAAAATCCCAGCATGATATGCTGACGATCTCCCCGCTGTTCCACTTGGGCACGGTATGCTCGGGATGCGAAAAGGGTCCGGATTATACGGGGGGCATTGTGAAGGTCCTCTATGGTTTCGAAAAGAGGGATGAAGTCTATCGGAAGCAGATCCGGATCGAATCCGCTGATCAGCGCGAGGAGCCATACTTCGAGAATATGACTTGCCCGTTCGCTGTGGCTGACGATGTATCGATGGGCGCCTATCTCACCGTTGCGGCTTTGAATTTCCGCTATGACCCGGAAACTCATCAGGCAGTCCCGCTCCACCTCATCAGTAAGGCGATCCAACAGATCCACGAACAGTTGCTGCCGATCCAGAGTTCCCATCCGGGAAACCCGATCGGCGGCATTCTCGAGGATTTCTATGCGCCTATCCTCATCAAGCTCCAGATAGTTATCAGCCATGTCCGAAATTCGCGAGTCGGCGGGTAACAGCCGTGCGATAACGTCGCTATGCACGCTGGAATCCTGTCTGACGTCGAGACTGGCGAAATGAAAACCGAAACAGCGCACCTTGTATATCAGACGATCGAGAAGCTCAACGAATAATCCCCGATGCCGTTCCACGATAATCGACCGCACATCAAGCAGATCGCTGATGAGCTCCCCGGCACCGTGATAACCTTCGTCGTTGACTTCCACGTAGAGGACTTTTTTTTCACTTCCCTCCCGGCGATACGGCTGCTGCTGATCGAGCACTCGCTGCACCGGATTCAGGGTATTTTCCAGTCGATGGGCGATATGCTCAATTTTTTCCAATACCCCGTCGAAGGTGAGCCGCCGACTGAGTTCGGATACCTCCCGGATATACAGCCGCAGCAGGGTTTTCCGAAGGAGATTTCCAACCTGCCTGGTGATTTCCGGAGACACAAATGGATTACCGTCCCGGTCACCGCCGGGCCAGAATCCCAGCTCGACGATAGCGGGCATATCCAGGGCACCGGTCGGATCGCTGCTGATGCCTCCGGTGAGTTGGGCGTGAATAGCCGGAATTACCTCGAACATCACGTTTTCCAGAGTCCAAATGAGAGATTGCGCCTCATCGAGGGGAGAGGGTTTCTGCTTTTTCTTAAAGCGCGTGTTCCCCATCTGCAGTAACAGATCATTGATTCGATTGATATTATTTTTGTTCAGACCGTCAACCAGATCGCTCAGTACCCCCAGGATCTGATCGGTGTAAAATTGGGTTGGGTGGGCGGTGAGCACGACCCTTACCCGATAATCCCGAAGGAGATCCCAATAGCGGTCCAGATCTTCGGCTCCCTCGATGCGGTTGAGGCTGTCCTTTATGGATCCGGGGCCCTGCTGGTCGACGATGCTGGTGAAAGCCGCATCCTCAATCGCGTCGAACAAAACCACTTGACGTTCAGCCAGTCGAAGAAAGCGGAACAGATCGTCTTTCACTTCCCTGAAACTTTCAGCCCCAACCCGACGGTGGAAGAATTCTTCAACCAGCTCAAGAGGTGAGCGCCCCTCCTTCTCAAGCCCAGTCTGGCAGAAACTGGTGAAGACCGGCAGGAGGATTCCCGAACTCTTCACATCAGGAAACGGCAGATTGAGAAACAGCCCGTTGTATATCTGAAATTTCATGGCCACCTGTTCGGTGAAGGCCGCGTAATTTTTCATATTTATATGCTCCGATCCGCGTTGCCCGAAAGTCACCGTATAGATACGGTCAAGGCTATCGACCTAGCGCGTTATTATTTAATCAGCCAAACAGCTTGTCTCAATCCCCGCCCTTGGCGGCTGCTCAAAACGCCGTGTACTGTAGGGTTCTGGACTTTCGCTACCTGTTCGGGAAACCTGTCCTTGAATCCCGTACATATCCCAGTGAAGTGTACCAAATCCCCGATACGTTCTTCCAGCAATTCAAGCGATTCGCCGGGAGTATCTCTCCCGGGAGACGAGGGATGCCCCGGTATTTTGTATGGAACGGTCTATAAAGTTGCGATTTGACCGGTAGAAGAGATGACTGCCGTTTCACAATGGATGCCAATGCTGAGATGCGGCTGAGGCAGGCCATAGATAACCGGATCGATTATGAAATAACCCGGAACAGTTCGATCGGTTTTGCCTTGTTCTTCATTGAGTGGGAACCCAGGGATTCCAACTGGAATTGGCCGTCCAACCTGCGGGCGAGCTCATCGGTGATGATCACATGACCACAGGGGGACAGGTTTTCGATTCGGGCGGCGGTATTCACCACATCCCCGATGACCGTAAAATCCATACGCCCCAATTCAGGACTGCCGTAGTTGCCGCTGAGCATTTCGCCGGCATTGATGCCCGCGGAGATTCCCGGATAGGGAAAACCCGGAGCGATTTCCGTCTCTTGCATCGGAGTCAGTTTTTCCTGAATTTCAAGCACGGCCTTGATAGCCTGTTCACTATGCTCGCCGTCCCGAAACACCACCATGGCAGCATCTCCGATGAACTTATCGATAGTACCCCCGTACTTTGTGACCGTGCGGGCGATCTCGTCGAAGTACCGGTTCAGAAGATGAGCTATGAGGTCCGGGGATAATTCTTCGCTGAGGCGCGTGAACCCGCATATATCGATGAAGCAAACGGTGGCGGTGACTCTCTCGCTGAACTGGGTGAAGTCCTGGTGGCCCGCATTGGCCACACCGCTTTCATGAGCCCTTCGCAAACCCTCTGTCAGCTGCCGGGCCGTATCATTCAGCACGGTAAACACCGAAGGGTTCACATACATTTTTAGAAGATTGTTCTCCTTGATGGTCCGCAGGCTCTCCTTGATATCCGAGACAAATCGAAGGGTTTTATCCATCGTAGCCCGCAGGTCATCGAAATCAATAGGTTTTGTAATGAAATCGAATGCGCCCCTGTTCATGCTCGCCCTGATATTCTCCAAATCGCCATACGCGGAAATCATGATGGTCTTTACTACTGGATTGATTTCCTGCACATGATTGAGCAGGGTAAGACCATCCATCCGGGGCATATTGATATCGGTGATGATGATCTCAATATCCTGATGCTCTTTCAGGGTATCGAGAGCATCTTCGCCGTCCCGGGCGAACAGAAAGCTGTATTCATTATTCCTGATTTCCCGACGGAATCGCTGATTAATCAGGCGCTCAACGCTTTCCTCATCATCAACCACTAAGAATTTATGCATTTTACTCGTCCAATTGAAGAAGGTTTTTTAAACTCACAAAATCCAGAGGTTTCGGGATAAATCCGTTGGCTCCGAGTTCAGTGCTCTGCCGGGAGTACTGCTCATTTTCGTAGGCGCTGATCATGTAGATCGGTATCTTTTCGTCCTGCTTCCGAAGCCGCTGTAATAGTTCCAGTCCGCTCATCCCCGGCATATTGATGTCTGATAGTATCATGACAACTTCCGCTTTTGAAGAGTTGAATATCTCCAGGGCTTCTTCGCCGCTTGAGGCGAACATCAAAGACAACTTTCCTGCTTTGATCTCTTTACGAAAACGTTGCTGGAATAGTCTGACAATCGACGGCTCGTCATCTACGACAAGAATTTCCATGATTACCTCCAGAAGTAGTTAACAGTGCCCCGAAAACAGCTGATTAATCGGAAATAACTTCTTAGCCAGAAAAGATATCCGGGTTGCAGCTACATGTTATTTTCAACAACCTTACTACTCCTTTGTTATGAGGACAAATACACCAAAAAATCAGCCGTTTTCGGAGCACTTTATTATTTCACTGCATGTACCGGCAAGCTGATAGTAAATCGGGCGAAATCCCCCTCACGGCTCTCAGCTTCCATATATCCGCCATGTTCATCGCGAATAATCTCAAATGAAATAGAAAGTCCCAGTCCAGTGCCTTTTCCGGTAGGTTTTGTTGTAAAAAAAGGTGTGAAGATCTTTTCGATGATTTCATCGGGGATTCCTTTTCCGTTATCTTCGATGATAACTTGAATTTGATCATCATCCTGGCCTCTTCGACTGGTTACCGAAAGCTTGGGCAGATAGTCCTCCAGATGTTCCTCAGTATACTTCTGATAAGCTGAGTAGAATCCGTTATTCATCAGGTTCAGGAAGACTCTGGAAAGATCCGGTCGAATCATGTCAATCATTGGCAAGCTATCATCCAGATTCATCTCGATATCGCATTTAAAATTCTGATCCTGGGCACGCATTCCGTGAAATGCGAGGTGAACACATTCTTCTATGAGTATGTTAATGCTCTCATTTGAGTAACTGTTACTCCCGCCTCTTGAGTGCATCAACATGTTCTTTACGATGCGGTCGCCCCGTTTGCCATGCTCGTTGATATCCTTCATATTCTTTTCCAGCTCATTGAGCAGATACTCCACATCCTCCCGGTCGTCTTCGCTGAACTGATCCTGCACTTTTTTGAGATGACCCTTGAGTTCTTCCATGAGGTCAACCGAAGATTCGCTGAAATTCGTCACGAAATTTAACGGGTTTTTGATTTCATGCGCAATTCCCGCGGTTAGGGCTCCTAGGCTTGCCATTTTTTCCTGTACGATGATTTTTTTCTGGGCAGCTTGCAGCTCTTCTAAAGCCAGCTCGGCTCGCTTCTGCAGGTCGGTAGCGCGCTCCCGTTCCTCACGTTCTTTTTCCCGACTGTCATGCAGGTTCCTCACTAATCTTTCCAGCTGCACGCGGTAAAACACGATCATATAATTGAGCCCGATGATCGCCAGCGTGAAAAAAACCATTCGGTAATGGAGCCGGGAATCTCCAAAGCGCAGTGCAAAATACCCTACGAAGGCGATAGTCGCGACAGAAACGATAATAGAGACGTATTTAGAGACTACGAAGCCTGCAAGAGCGATAAAGGTAATTGCCAAAACCAGCGAGGTGTATATTTGAGTCTCGAACAAGGCCGGCTGGTCTATTACCCGGATAATTTCGCTGAGAAACGTATACATCGCTGCATACATTACTATTCCGATGCCGTTGTTGCGGTCAATTTTTTTACTTATTACCAGAAAAAAACTCAAGGCCAGCAAAGCCAATGTGATACTGTTATTGATAACCGATGCGAGCTGACCCGCAAGGGCGTCTACGACGGTGCCGAATGCCGCTCCCACCCCGATTATCAGAAGCCCCCCATAATACAAGACGGGGGCGATTTCGAAGGACTCCCTGATCAGGGCTGATTTTGATACGTTTTGTTGCTTCATAGATAGCTGCTCCGAAAGGTTATGTTTTGCGCTCGGGATTCTCTCTAAGTTTCGGCGATATCGATTGAAAATTGAGTATCCGATCAATATCCCCTCACCGGATCCAGTGGAGCAGGGCCACGACCGGTAAGTAAGGATTCCAGAAGATCGGCGATGTGCTCCATACGCATTCGTTGGACCTCCGGGTTGGGCCACTCCCCCCCTATATGAGGCGAGAGCACGATGTTTTCCAGCTCCCAGAAAGGTTCCTCTGACGGAAGAGTTTCTCCTGAACGTGCTTCTCCGCGAGGATACTTATACCAGACATCGATACCAGCCGCCTGGATTATGCCATCCGCAAGTGCTCGGAACAAAGCGTGTTCTTCGAAAACTCGTCCCCGCCCGACGTTCACAACTATTGACCCGCGCTTCATACTTTTAAATTCCATTTCTCCAATCATCCCCTCGGTTTCGGGCGTATGGGGAAGTGTGTTAATAAGGACATCACAATCTGGAAGTAGTTTTGGCAGATCATCCCGCTGATACACGAAATCCATATGAGGTTCGTCCCGACGTATAGCAATAACTTTCATTCCCAGGGCCTGCAATACCGGATGCAGCTCCCTGGATATAGCACCGTATCCAAGTAGCAGCACGGTCTTTCCCCGAAGAAGCATCGTAGGTAAGTGATAACTGCCATCCCAGTTGCCACGGCGAAGTAGATTATCCCGCAGAGGAATATTACGGGCAGCAGAAAATAACAGCCCAAGGGCAAGTTCAGCCACCGGAACCGCATTGTGATGAATGTTGTACATAGCGATTGATGGCCGTCGCCTTATCAATTCAATAGTTGCTTTGGGCGGGCCTACCCATGGAATGATCAGTGCTTTTATTTCGGGATGAGTATCTAGTAATTCTGCTGAAGGTCTCCCCGCTACCAGATAATCGATCTTCTCTCCGGACAGCTCGGTGGGATCCATGGTTCCTGAGCTGAGCCGATGATCGCTGACTAGTCTCGATTCTATAATTCCGATATCAGATGGTTCGAGGGGCTGTTCGAAATGAATATGCATACTACTGAGTATAGCAGGACCTGTTGAATGTTGGACGTCTGCTTCAAATATTTATATCTTCTCTACACGTAACTACGGTTCATTACAACAGGCGCAAAGGAAAGAATCTTTGGATCGCATCGGGCTGAAAGGTCGTTTGCGAATACAATCTGATCATGTGTATGCTTTGAAAAGGAGAATGGAAAATATGCTGAGTGATATGGCGAAAGACGCCTTGTACGGTACCCTGGTGGCGGACGCATCAGGGATGGGCTTGCATTGGATATATTCCCAAGGGAAAATTGCTTCAATTGTAAAGAAAAATGATGGGGTTGCAGAGTTTCTCGAACCCAATGAAGAAAACTACAAAGGTGTCCCATCATTCTTTGCACATCCGACTCGAAGCCCCGGAGACGGCTCAAATTATAGCGAATACCTTTATATAATGTCGAAATCAATAGATGAAACAGGTTTTTCAGCAGGTGACTACATCCGAAATTTTTCCGACCATTTCGGGGTTGGAGGGGCTTATGTCGGATATGCTGACGGACCCATGCGGGAGACTATTTACAACATTACCTCGCTCTCAAAAAATTTGAAAAAGCGTGTCCTGGAAACTGAGAGTCCACTATCACAGGAAAAACAAGGCGCAGTAGCCCATTACATCAGCCGATATTTTTTTGAATACGATGTAGAGGGATTGAAGGATACTGTAAAAGGGGCGTTAAAGCTTCATGAGTTTTCCAAAGATGAAATGGCCCAAGTGGACAATCTGGTCGATGCAGTAACCGAGTTTGTCGGTGCCATTGGTCCAGATGATGACCAGATGCCTGCTTTGAGCAGATCCGTATTCCTGGCCGATCTTTATTCAGGCAATGAATTGGAAACCAAAATTGATCAAGCGGTACGCATCACAAACAACAATGATTTAGCAGTTGCCTATTCGATATTTATGGCTCGAATCTTAAAAGAGTTGTATACATCAGAGCGGCCTCAGCCAGACGATGTGACCAAGAAACTCAGGGCTCTTATCGAGACTCACAAAGATGTCCTTCCGGAAACATCACGGAAACTCATCGATCAAGCCTTATCTTATAATGAGCTCGATTATCGATCTGCTACAAAAACATTTGGGGCTGCGTGTCACGTGGATATGGCAATCCCCCTTTCGATCCACATATTGATGCATACTTCTAGCTTCCGTGAGGCAAACAGGATCAATATTATGGCAAGTGGGGATAATTGTGGCCGTGCAATATTCCTTGGCGCTCTCGCCGGTGCGCTTTATGGTGTAGGCGGGGAGAGAGGGGTGCCTGAAGAATGGATTGCTCGTACGAAAATGGTGCGGCGTGTATGAAGTGCCCCGAAAACAGCTGATAAACCCGCTTTCAAGCCACCGCAAACTCAGGCACATCGACCTTTAGGTCAAACACCGGTGTCTTCCAGATACGATGCCAGGTTTTCCACTGGCTGATATCCAACACCAAATGATGCACAAAGCTGCGCCTGGTGAACATCCCTCGCCGAATCGATCTCACCCGCTGCCCTGGTATCCCAGCCATCTCGGCATGGGTGAGATCGCTTCGCTCTTTGATGCGATAC
>CAWZYW010000063.1:0-9215 GCA_963966255.1 uncultured Salinispira sp.
CGGGGAGAGGATCTCTGGGTGTACTTCACCTCACCCCATCCCCGGGACATGACCCGTGACCTGCTGGAAATCATCGCCGAATACCGATGCCTGGCCAAGCAGATCCACCTTCCCCTGCAGTCCGGTGATGACAAGGTTCTCATCAAAATGAACCGGAACCACGGCGTACAGCGCTATCGGGAGATCGTAGACAATATCCGGGAGCTGCTTCCCGAGGCGACTTTGTTCACCGATATCATCGTCGGATTCACCGGAGAGACCGAAGAGCAGTTCCAGAACACCCTGGCTGCCATGAAGGAATTCCGATACAACATGGCCTACATCGCCATGTATTCCCCCCGCCCCGGAGCCGCCAGCAGCCGCTGGGATGACGACGTAAGCCAGGAAGAGAAAAAGCGCCGCCTGCACATCCTCAGCGAACAGCTTCAAGCCGACTCGCTGGAGTATAACAAGACCCTGGTGGGCAAAAGCCTCCGGGTCCTGGGGGAAGGCCGGGATCGCAGCGGGAAATTCCTGGCTGGGCGCAGCGAGGGGAAACTGCCGGTGCGCTTCAAGAGCGACGATGAGGAAATCATCGGCAGTTTCGTGAATATCCGCATCACCTCAGCCAGCCACCTGAGTCTGGAGGGCGAGCTGCTCAGCGCTTCGGAGGTAGTCCGTGGCTGACCTGAGAACTTCAGCGAATGCGATCGCCGGTCCCGATTCTGCAGATCGTCCCAGACGGGTGGCGTTCAATACCCTGGGCTGCAAGCTGAACCAGTACGAAACCGACGCGCTGGCCTCCCGGTTTATCCAGCAGGGCTATGAAGTAGTGTCGTTCGACTCCCCGGCGGATGCGTATATCATCAATACCTGTACCGTGACCAATAAGGCCGACCGAAAGACCCGCAACACCATCAATCGGGCGATCCGGCTCAGCGGTAAGCTCGAAAGCATGGATATCCGGTCGGTGGGCGGCAGCAACTCTCAGATGACTCCGGCGGCGCCGGACCGGCCCATCTCCTCGAAAACGGATACCGGCGCGGATAGCTCAATCACCGCCGATATAAAGACGGATCAACGGGGAGCCATGGTGGTGGTCACCGGCTGTTTTGTCGACAGCCACAAGGACGAACTGGAGGCTGACGGAAGAAGCTTCGTAGTGGACAACGAGAGGAAGAACAGCATTTTCGAGCTGGTGGACGGGCATCTGCGAGGAGAGATCGTTCATCCCGAGTCACTGCAGGGCGACCGCTTCGCCTACGCCGCATCCCGACAGGTATTCCGCACCCGAGGCATGGTGAAAATCCAGGACGGCTGCGATAATTTCTGCTCCTTTTGCATTATCCCGTTCGTCCGTGGAACGGCTATCAGCCGTGATCCTGCGGAGATCATCGATAGCGCCCAGCGCATGCTCGACGAAGGCTATCGGGAACTGGTGCTCACCGGGGTGAATATGAGTCGCTACGAGCATGGTGACACCCGGTTTTCCCATATCGTCGAGTCACTGCTGAATCTGGAAGGGGATTACCGCCTGAGGATATCCAGCATTGAGCCGGACCAGCTCGACGATCGCTTCATCGAATTAATGAAACATCCGCGGATGACCCCTCATCTGCATCTCTGCCTCCAAAGCGGATCCGAGAAGACCCTGTTGAAAATGAGGCGGCAGTACAGCTATGCCCAGTACCTGGATATCGTCAGGCGCATCCGGCGGGATCTTCCGGAGTTTAATATCACCACCGACATCATCGTTGGCTTCCCCGGCGAAGGGGAATCGGAGTTCAACGAAAGCCTGGAGGCCCTCCGAACCATCGGCTTCGGTCATGTACATGCATTCAAGTATTCGGTAAGGAAGGGAACCCGGGCCGAACGCATGGACGGCAAGGTCGATGAGAAAACCAAGAGCGCCCGTTCCGAATCACTGAGGATAGCTGCCGAGGCGGAAAAAAACCGCTACCGCAGAGGTTTTATCGGCCGGAACCAGCGGGTTTTGGTTGAACGCACCTTAGAATCCGGGGGTAAGATCTGGGCGCGGGGCCTTGGGGAGCATTATATCCCGGTTACCTTCCCCCTGCCGGGAAGTCGGGATGCAGCCTCATTCTTGAACCAATATATCGACGTGACCGTCACCGGCATCGAAGACGGGGATGATCCCCAGCTGATCGCCGAGATCCGGGTCTGATATGCTGTTCATCCTCGCCCCGGCTGCGGCGGCATGGCGCAAACTGTTTTCCTGTTCGGGATTTCAGCGGCACCCGGGACCATGGGGCGAACGAAGAGCTTCCGGACTATGCCTCCTGGAATACCGGCGGGAGGAGGCACACTCTCCAGAGGCTGACGCAGGTTTCGCGGCAGGGCTGCTCTATGAGCGAAGCGGTGGCTTCGCGGGAGAATATCTGGGCAGCCCGGTTCTCCTGATCGACGATGCCATTCCGGGCCGATGGCAGGACTCCAAGGCAGGAGAAGACCCTGCCATAGCTGATTCGGTGCGGATCGGCGGAGAGCGATACTATCCCGATATCATCCTCGGCCATTCCTTTGCCGGCGGGGAGGTGGATCTGGCACCGGATGAGCTGACGGCGAACCTGTACCGTCAGCTCAACAAGCTGCTGCCCCCTCACCTGCTGCTGCTCGCCCGCTTCACGCCTCCCCAGCCTGACCGTAAGCCAATGCCGGATGAATATCGCCGGGCCAACGAACTGGTCGATTACCTCATCGCCATTGATGAGCTTGAAGCTCCCAGACGCAGCCTGGACATGCAAAGCGGGATGGCCGGAGAGAACGGGCGGGAACGACAGCGGCGACGACGCCGACTGGCTTCGGCCCGGGGAGAGTGACTGTGGATCTCCAATCGGTTCATCAATTCTCCCGCATCTATATCGAAGAAGATCTCATAGAGGATCCCCGGGCCCGGGAGCTGATTGAAAGGGTGGCCAGCCTGGGGAGCGAAGCCCGGGTCATACCCATCGGGCGATACGGCGAGGTATTCAACCGGCCCCGACAGAATTTCGGCATGCAGAAGCACAATCCGGCGCTGATTCTCGCCAGGGAACGGGAGCGCTTTCTATACCGGGGCAATGAACGGATCAATTCCTGGAAGCAGAACGAACTGTATTACAATGCCCTGGTTCGCAACTGCGTGTATAACTGCGACTACTGTTTCCTGCAGGGCATGCATCAATCGGCCCATACGGTGATGTTTCTCAACAACGATGACTTCATCGATGCCGCCCGACGCCAGCTTGAAAAGGGCCCCATGTATTTGAGCATCTCTTATCTGAGCGAAATTCTGGCATTCGAGCCTTTGTACCCGTACAGCGCCGAATGGCTGGAATTCGCCCGGGGACGTCGGGATTTCGCCCTGGAAATACGGACCAAAAGCGACTATTACCAGGCCATCTCCTCCCTGAAACCCTCTGAAAACAGCTTCCTGGTATGGAGCCTGAGCCCCGAGGATATCAGCAGGGAACATGAGCGCGGCTGCCCCCCTTTTCGCAGCCGCCTCTTTGCCGCATCCCGGGCCGCCGACGACGGCTGGCCATTGAAGCTGACCTTCGATCCGGTGCTGGCTCTCGACGGTTGGAGGGAGCGCTACCGCCGGGCCATCGAGGAGACCTTCAGGAGGATCCCCGCCGACCGGGTGAAGGAAGTCAGTTTCGGAGTGTTCCGTATGAATCCAGATCACTTAAAGCGCATCCGCTCATTCCGACTGGATGCCCCGTATCTGCATCGTGAATATCATCGCGACAATAACGCGAAACTGGAAAGCTATTCCCCGGGAAAGATCGATGAAATCCGCCGCTTTATGCAGGATGAACTATCCAGGCAGCTGCCGGATGAGCGAATCAGCTTCGTTCACGGCTGAAGGTTACCTGCCTTCCATAGCCTCCCAGCAGCTGAGTATCGGGGAAATAACCGGGTTTTCCAGCGCCCCATCGCTGAGGAAAATTTCCAGGTGATCCATGGCCCGGGTCAGCCCCACGTAAAGAAGGTTCTTCCTCTGGCTGTCCTGGAGGCGGCGGTCCAGCCCGCCGACGCCGTGTAAAAACGGAAGGAACAGGAACACCACCGGAAAATCGAGCCCCTTGGGGGAGTGAAGCGGTGAGAGACGCACCTTGCCGCCGGGATTCCCGCCTCCCTCGCCGAATTCGAACTGGGGGTCCCTTATGGAAATGCCCTCCAAATCAGCCTCGCGGGCCATCCGGGCAATCAGCCGATCGACGCTGCGATTGTCCGGCGCAATGATGCAAAGATTTTCCGGATCATAGCCCAATGATTCCCGAAAAAATCGCAGCCGGGAAATCAGTTCATCCTCCAGGGCATCCTGATCGCTGTGCCGAAGGAGGGCCACCGGCGGTCCTTCCCGAAATGCCTTCGGCGCCCGCCGCCGGTCGCCCTCGGGATAATCCCGGGCCAGCCCCGAAGCTTCCCGGTAGGCTTCGGCGAGTTCCAGAATCGCCATGGTATTCCGGAAATTCTGGTTGAGGATCCGGCTTCTGCCCCTAATATCGATGCCCGCCCGGGCGAAGGGGGACTGCAGACCGTAGATGCTTTGATCGATATCTCCGGCCATCACCAGTCGCCGACTGCGTCCGGCAAGGAATTCAAGCACCACCGGCGGCAGGTCCTGCACCTCGTCGACATACAGCTGATCGAACTCCGGGGCAGGGTCTTCGGGCTTCACAGCAGATGAGCCCTCCTCGAGCATGAGGCATACCGCCAGATTACGGGTGAACAGCTCCTGGTCCACCAGTTCGGCCCGCAGTTCTCCCTGAATCTCCCAAACCCGCTGACGGGCCTGCTCATCCAGCCGGTGGCGAAGACCGCTGCGGGAAATCATCTCGGTCACATATTCCTCCCGGCTGAGATGATAACCCCAGATAAACTCATCGATCTCCCGGGCGAGATCTCGCCGGTCGAGAGGCGCAGGAGGAATCATGCCGAGTTCTTCAAGGGCTTCGCTGATGAGAGATCCGTACCTGATCTCGCTCCTGGGCCAGCGGCGCCGCACGACCTCGTTTACGTAGCTGTCCACCGTACGAATGGCCAAACGGTCATCGGCAATTCCCAGGATTTCAGAAATATAGCGGTCGTACTTGACCAGGGTACGGGCATAGGTCAGAAGCCCCAGGCCCGAAGGAGAAGCTCCGCCATCGAACAGGCCTTCCTGCAGGCTTGCCCGGCGCAGGCTTTCCAACAGGACGATGGTCTTGCCGGTGCCCGCGCCCCCCCGGATCAGCAACAGGCCGTCATCCGGCGCGCTCTCCACGGCTTCCCGCTGTTCCTCGCTGAGCCGGACGATGCTCCGCTCGAAATCCCTTCGGGTCCGGGTGTAATTGGATAGGCGGATCATCTCTTCCCGATAGTCGGAAACGTCACGACTCGAAGCGATGCGCAACCGGACATCCCGCAGCTCTCCGCTCAGCCGGTCCCGCTCCGCTTCAAGCTCCGCCAGGATCCGATCCCGCCGGCCGCTTTTCTCGTCTAGCTGTTCCAGTTTATTTTCCCGGTCTTTCAGGAGGGCAGCCAGGTGGTTTGCCTGTTTCTCCCATGCCGCCAGCTCGCTCAGGCGGCGGTTCAGCTGATCAATCTCCATGTCCTTGATATGGAGAGAAAAGCGGATTTTTTTCAGCTCATTGAGATGTTCGATCGGCGACTGGCGTTCATCCCAGATATCCAGGTTATCCCTGATCTTCCTGAACAGCGGAGAATCGATGCCGCTGAGCCGGCAGAATTCCAGGAAACTCCAGGTCCCCGCCTTGGCTTCCTCCACGCTGACCGCCCCGAATTCATGGCGGGTCCGGTTGGTGAGATGATGGCTCTTCACTAGCTGATTCAGATGGCTGACCCCCTTCACCCGGGGTGAAGCTCCTGGTTCTTCCTCCATCTTCGCCAGCAGTTTCTGGCGGTAGAGATACATTTTATCGCTGAAACGATAGTGCTCGCCTTCGAAGAAGAGTTCGTTGAGATCCAGCTCCCGGTTCAGCACCATTTCAACAAACGAATGAAGGGCCAGGAGGTAAAAAGCCGGGTCGGAACCGAGCATGCGCACCAGACGGCTCAGTTCCTCCTCGAAATTTCGGGTATTGTCCATTGAGCCAGTATAGGAATGGGAGCCGCCTTTTACCAGAGCCCTGGCAATCGGCCCGGGCGAGGTCTATGGTCCGGCTTCCCAAATGAGCGAAAGCAGACTGTCGCCGTCGGCACAGGGAGCCCAGGGAATGTCCCGGAGAAAGGCCGTTTCGGCCTCAGAATCGCGGCGGTACCAGTCGGGGTAGCGGGGATCTGCCTGACCGGAGGGAAGCAGGGGGACATAGATCAGCGAGAGGCTGCCGTAAGGATCAGAATCCTGAAAGTCTGAACCGGAATCCCCGGTGGCGTACCAGTGCCTGACCTGATCTGTAAGGGAGCGCTCCAATACCGCACCCGGGGCGGCGCAGGTCGGGATGATCGCCGCCGAATGTGATGCAAGATGGAGCATATCGATGCGGAGCAGCCCCGGACACAGATAGTATGCAGGATCGCTGAAAAACAGGGAATCCCGGAAACGGAGGAGCTCCTCATTCGCTGAGCCCCGCAGGCATGGAATCAGAACCTCCAGCAGATCGAACAATCGGGATGCGAGATCTTCCGGAGCACTCGAATCCCACAGGCTCAGGGGAATACCGTAGGGCAAACCGGCGTTAGTGATATCGCGATACCAGTCACGCTCTTCGGGTGGTCGGTCAGGCGCCTGCAGCACCTGGAGAAAGCTCCCGTAATTCCGCCCGGAAGCGGGCCAGGGTCCCGGTGTCGCCCCGATATAGCATTTTCCGGCGTCTGGCGATAATCCGCTTCCACGTTGTGGGGTCATTTCACAGGCTAACTCGAAGGACGCTCCGAAACCCCGGTCGAGAATCAGCAGCTGCGCTCCCGCCTCTTCACGGGTGAGCATCCCCGCCAAATCCCGGGGCATCAGCGAGTCCGATTCACCCGGTCCGGAAAGCAGGGCCGGATCCTGACCCTCGCCGATGAGCAGCAGTATTCGTTGGCTGTAGTCATACGAGGGGCGTTCAAGAAGCCATTTGATCCGCTCGGCAGCCGACGCGGCGGGCGGAGGAAGGCTTACATCGCTGAGGGCAGGAAATCCGCTGCATGCGGGGCCGCTCCAGCCAGCTCCGGTGCCATGGTAGTATCCCGGCGCAACCTCGGCATCCGCCGGACCGTGCCAATACAGGTGGATTTCCAGGTCTGGGCCCAAGGGTTCCTTCAGGAACTCGGCTACATCCTCGGCGACCGGTGCATTGACCAGGGTCTCCAATGGCGCGGAAGCATAAACCAGCAGAACAATCGTCGAAAACTCCGGATCCGGATCCCCAGGAAATCCATCCCCGGAGATCGGAAAAAACGTGGGAATGGGATTACAGCCTGTCAGAACATGGATGGCTATGAGAACCGGTATCAGGGTCCGGCAGCATGAACTAATTCCTGGCATGCCTGGATAACCGCGATAACCGGTATCCCGCTTCGTAAGGATCCCGGGTCCTGTAACAAAAACCTGTTAACGAGATGGAATTTCCAGGGCTATTCGTCGTCCTGCCTGGAGGCTTCCACCAGCCCGTTAACTATCGCCCGGTTTTCATCGATGAGCTGTTTCAGATCGGAGATGAAACTCTCGACGTCCTGCATGATTTCAAGATTTCGATCCATCACCGTCTGTATGGATGCGGCGGCTTTGTCGAGTTCTGCCATTTTCACCTTCACGCTGTCGCTTTCGTCGGCTTGAACCCTGGTCAGTTCCGTCACTTCACGGCTTAGATCGTTGAGGAGGTTCATTGCCTGCTGAATATCCTTGTTGCCCTGTTCCTGCTCCACCATAGCCTGGGATATTTCGGATATGAGTTGTGAATTGGTATTTACGCTGGAACTGATCCGGTTGAAACTCTCCATGGCTTTCTGGGTCACTTCCAGACCGCCGGCGCTCGAATGATTCATATCCTTGATCATTTCAGTGATCTGCCTGGCGCTACGGGAAGAATCTTCCGCGAGCTTTCGCACCTCGCTGGCCACCACCGCGAAGCCGCTACCCACGTCTCCGGCATGGGCGGCCTCGATGGCGGCGTTCATGGCGAGGAGATTGGTCTGGGCTGCGATTTTCGCGATCTGACCGATATTCTCATGGACCCGCCCCGCTTCGCCGGCGATGGCCTGAATCCCCTCCAGAAGGGCGTTCATATCCGCCTCGCCTTCCTCCGCCCGGCTCTTCAGGCGCTGGGTGCGTTCGTATGCGTCACGGGCGTTTTTCGATACCGAAGCGATGTTCGCAATCATCTGTTCCACCGCCGAGGAGGAATTGTTCACCGCCTCGCCCTGGCGCTCCACGTTTCGGGCTGAGCGGCCGATATTTTCCGTCAGTTCGCGGATCAGTTCATCCGCTGTCGCCAGCGCGCCCTGTTGGGTGCTCAACTGGGCTTGAACGTCATGTATGCCGCTGCCGATTTCCTTTCCCAGATGTTCGGCCTGAATGCTCATGCTTCCCAGCCGCCCGGATAGCTGGCGGGCATCCTCGATCGAGCTCTTTATCACTTCGAAGAGGTCGGCCTGGCGGTCTATGAATTCATTGATATTGTGCACAGACTTACCGAGCTCATCATCCCGGATGATGGTGAGCTTTTTGTCCCGATCAGCTTGTCCCGATGCCAGTTCGGCGATGCGTCGCTCGAGTTCAGCAAGGCGAAGGCCCGCCGGTTTGGATTCGATCCGAATCGCTATCCATGAGAGACCGGCGATGATCAGGCCGAGGAGCCCCATCTTCCCCAGGTACTCAAGCATCCGGGGCAGAACCTCCGGACTGTTTTCGTTCAATTGGGGGGCATTGCCTTCCAGCGCCTGCCTCCAGAGTTCGGTACGAACATCGACCGCCTCGGTGGCCCCGGACCAGGCGTCGACTCCGCCGGGAGCCAGCAGTTCCTCCCTGAGATACCCCATCCCCGCTGCATACATAAGTCCGAAGGAGAAAGCGACGATGGTCAGGCCGAGGGCGAACTGTCTGCGCTGCCAGCCCCGTGGCCGGTAATTGCGAATCCTGGTCTCCCCCCGCAGATGCTGAAGGCGGTTGCGGAAACGTTCGTACAGGCGCAATTCGAGAAACAATACGTAGGACCCGATAGCCAGGGAATAAAGCAGAGTGGTCCCGAGATCGACGCGGAAGCCGGGTCGCCCCTGGGATATTGCATCGAGGATAGGTGTTGTCA
>CAWZYW010000064.1:0-9210 GCA_963966255.1 uncultured Salinispira sp.
GCCTTCCCGGATCCCCATGATATGCTCGTAGGTTCCCTGAGGCACATGATAGCTCGCCCGGAACGCGCCGACGATGCAGCTCATCACCTCGGCGAGGCCTCCCTTGAAGTAATTGTCCCCGTGGTAGTCCAAGAGGCAATCCATTTCCATGACCTCATTGGGGATCACCACGTATTGGCTGTCTCCTCCGATCCAGCGATACGAATACCCCGGAGCGTCCAGAGAGCCCTGATAGTTCAAGGCCGGTTGTATGGCGAAGCGCTGTCCGACCTGGTATTTATGGGCCCAGGTGCTGCCCACCTGCAGGATTTCTCCCGAGAATTCGTGTCCGACCATGACGGGGTTCTCGGCAATGTCCATGGGAACCCGTTTGTGATCCGAACCCTGCTTGGCTGCCTTATACGAACTCATGCAAATGCTGTCCGAGACTACTTTCGCGAGAATTTCGTTATCTCCGATATCCGGCAGGTCGAAGGTCTCCAGCCGCAGGTCCTGTTTTCCGTACATTCGTACCGCAGTGGTTTTCATAGCTAACTCCTTGTAATTCGCCGCCTTTCCGTCAGCGGCTTCCCGACGTACCGGGTCAGTTCAACATTATTTGTCCGCCGGTGACCGGAATGGCCTGGCCGGTTTCGTACTTCTGCTCCACGGCGTAGTAGATCGCCCGGGCCACATCATCGCCCCGGCAACCCCGTCCCATGGGCACCTTCGCCTCGTAAAAGGCCTTCACGTCTTCTATCGTTTTCGCCCCGGGCACCTTGCCGGTGTTGAGGTACTGTACGAATAAACCTTTCTCAGGATCTGACCACAGGGGTCCTTCGAAAAAGTTTCCCGGACAGATCGCATTCACCTTGATATTGTCCTCCACCAGTTCCATGGCGAAACTCTGAGTTAGGCCGATGCCGCCGAATTTACCGCCGGCATAGGCAGCGTTTTTATTGGAGCCCTGAAGCCCGCTTTTCGAATTGATCTGTATGATATCGCTGAAATACGCGCCATCCGCCATGTTCTGCAGAGCCAGAAGCCGGGAGAAATGTTTTACGCACAGGAAATACGCGCTGTAGTTGATGCTGGTGACGAAGTCGAAATCACGCTTCGAAAGACTCTTCACGCTCCCGGCGCGGAGAACCCCCGCGTTGTTCACCAGGAGATCGAGGCCCCCGGAAATTTCGACTACTTCAGCGACCATTGCCGCCACCGATTCTTCATCGGAAACGTCGGCTTTTACCGCCCATGCCACCGGAATGCTTCCCGCCTCCGAAGCAGCCGATGCGGCATTTAGCTCCCCGGCGAGTTCGGCGGCTTTGGACTCATTCAGGTCCGCGATATAGACCCGGGCCCCCTGGGAGCAGAGATTGCGCACGATTTCTTCTCCGAAACCCTGTGCTCCTCCGGTCACCAAGGCGATGCGGCCCTCCATGCGCCCGGAGGCTGGGCGGGCGACGGAAGAGGGATCCCCGCTGTACTCGATGCGGAACACGCCGGCATCCCCGGCATCGACGTATGCGGGAGCCGGCCGCTCCGCGCTGCGGATTCCCGCGAAGGTTTCCGCGGCGCGCCGGGCCATCCCGGCCACGTCGCTGCAATCGTTCAGATCCAGAGAAAGGGCCCCGTCGGGAAGCTCTCTGCCGGCCGGCATCCTCACCACCGCCGGACCGGTTTCATCGGTTCTCAATGCGCCCCTCAAGATGGGGGCAAGCACCGGGTATTCGTTCATCGTTTCGCTCCTTTTCCGGCCAGGTTTCTACCGACCAGTTCCGCCACATTGTTGGTGCGGAGGTCCAAAGCCTGGCCGAGCCGGGCATATTCTTCGATGCGTTTCTCCACCGGGGCGCCAGGGTCCGCCAGGCATTCGGGACCGAACAGACCGGTCCCGGGCAGTTCGCTGCTGATGCGCTCGTGGGCGATGAGCGCCCAGGTCGAGCGGTTCAGGTGACTGAATTCTGGCAGCAGGACCTCGGGACAGGAAAAGCTCTGGCGCGAAGAATTGATATCAACTCCGCTGATCTCCATGAGATCGTGTCGCCGGCACAGATCCATCACCCTTTTGAGCTGCCCGATGCTGTTCCTCGGCGGCATGTAGGTCACCGCTGCATACCCCAGATCCGCAAGGACCTGGAAGAGTTCTTCGAGATACGAGTCCTCGAATTTCTCGGCCTTTTTATCACCGGTTACCGAATCGGCGATGTCTCCCAGATAAGCGTATGCGGGAATCGTGCCGATGGACCGGGCGAATGCGACCACCGTCCCGGCTGGAGGACATTCGAGATCGTTGGGCTGGATGAAAAACTCAGGCAGATACCGGCTTTTCAGGACTCCCAGCAAATCGTAGAGGTAATGGGGGTTCTCCGGATCAGCCAGTCTCGCTTGAATTTTCGACGGAGGCTCCATGCCCAGTCCGCTCCGTAGAAAATCAAGAACCGGATGACCTGAACCCAGGGAGCTCATAATCGCCCGGGCCAGGGCCGCCAGGATGTGCCGCTCAGTTACGGACCCGCCCTCCGCGGCCATGGATGCCGCGTAGACGTCCCGGTCGAAATCGATGGAAAGGCCGTGGGTGGCGATCATTCCATTGAGAGCTTCTACCATTGCCCGGTTCCGTTCGTTTCGGGCGCGATGGATCGGCAGCAGGAACGCGGCTACCCGGTCGTATTGGTGACGGGGTATCCCGTGGATCGCCATATAGAAAATTCCCGGAGAACCGGGGTTGTTCAGCGACCGGCCTTCCACCGCCGTGCCGGCAGCACTTACCCGGAGCTCCACCCCGCAGGTGCTTCCCAGTCCTAGGATTTTCCCCGCTTCGACCATCTCCTCGGCGCCGGCGACGCTGTCGTGATCCATGATGCCCACCGCCTTCAGCCCTGCCCGCCAGGCCATGTACGCAGCCTGACTGGGATTATATGGGCTGAAGGAGTAATACGAATGAACGTGATTGTTCACCTCATCGCCGGCCGCCGGAAGGTCGCCCCGCGCCTCGGTTTCCCGATAGACGGCAGCCAGGGCCTTCAGGCGCTCCTCCCGGGTCGGAAGATCAAGTCGTTCAAGTTCGCCGGCCACGACTACACTCCCTTTCGGCTGAGACGGAGGATCTCGCCGGCGGTCTGCACGCTGGTCGCTTCATGACCGGACAAGGGCAGAATTTTCTCGTTGATAGCGTCGAGGATCCATTCTCCTTGGGGAAAATACTCCTTTTCCATCTCCGCCGCGGGGCTGATCCAGTTCCTGGAACCGACCACCGCCGCCGGGGCGTCCAGATAGTCGAAGGCTACCTGGGTGACGTTGGCTGCGATATTGTGCATGACACTACCCCGCTCCACCGCATCCGTGATCAGCACCAGTCGGCCGGTTTTCTTAACCGATTCGACGATGGGGTCCAGATTGAGAGGATTGATGAAGCGCAGGTCGATGACCTCAGCAGAAAGACCGTGGCGCTCTTCCAGCAGCCTGGCAGCCTCCATTCCCGGGTACAGCGCGGGCCCCAGGGTCACGAGGGTGATGTCGCTTCCGCTGCGTCGGATCGCCGGCTCGCCTTCGGGAACCTCGTAATAGCCCTCGGGCACGCCGGATTCCTCGAACAGTTCGCCGATGCCGTAGAGCTTCTGACTCTCGAAAAAGACCACCGGATCGGTGCCGGCCAGGGCGGCATTCAGCATGCCCTTGGCATCATAGGGAGTTGCCGGGTAGTAGACCTTCAAGCCCGGCACATGAGCGACGATGCTGGTCCAGTCCTGGGAGTGCTGGGCTCCGTACTTGTTCCCCACAGATACCCTCAGGGTCAGTGGCATTTTCAGGATTCCGGCGCTCATGGCCTGCCATTTGGCCATCTGGTTGAAAATTTCGTCGCCGGCGCGGCCCATGAAGTCGCAGTACATCAGCTCTGCGACTACCCTGCCCCCGGAGAGGGCATACCCGACGCCGGTACCCACGATGGCCGCCTCGGATATGGAGGAATTGAACAGTCGGTGATACGGCAGGGCTTCGGTGAGGCCGCGATATACCGCGAACGCACCCCCCCAGTCCCGGTTTTCCTCACCATAGGCGATCATGGTCGGATCGGCATAAAAGCGATGGAGCATGGATTCGAACAGGGCGTCCCGATACGCGAAAATCTTATTCGCCGGCAGGGGATTGCCTTGTTCGTCGACTCCCGAGCGAGAACGCCGGGAGAGCATCTTCACCCTGGGATTCTCCTCGATAGGTATCAGGACCTCGGGTTCGCGCTCATCGAAGCGCTCTACTTTATCGTTGGAGAACATCACATCTTCGATGATGGCGGCCTTCACATAAGGAGCGCGGTCCTCGTCGGTAGCCAGGGAAACCGCTTTGATCACCTTTTCCTTGACCCGGTCGCGCATTGCCTGAAGATCTGATTCGGAAACGACCTTGTTATCCATCAGGTATTCGCCGTAGGCATCGATGGCGTCGGCCTGAAGCCATGAATCAATCTCTTCCTTGCTCCGATAGCTCGAAGCGTCCGAAGGGCTGTGGCCGCTGATCCGGTAGGTAATTGTGTCCATCAGCACCGGACCCTCGCCCTTCTCAAGGACTTTCCGTTTCCGGGACACCGCATCGGCCACCGCAAGCGGATTATATCCGTCGACCCGCTCGGCATGGAGGTTATTCTCGTTCACCCCGGCCCCGACCCGGGCGAGCATGTCCCAGGCCATGGTTTCGCCATGGGTCTGACCACCCATCCCGTAAAAATTATTGAAGAAATTGAACATCACCGGGGGGGCGCCTCCGACTTCCGGATCCCACAGAGTGCGGTATTGTTTCATCGCCGCCATGGTCATCGCTTCCCACACGGGACCGCAGCCCATGGAAGCGTCGCCGATGTTCGCGATGACGATGCCGGGTTTGCGGTTGACCCGCTTGAACAGGGCCGAACCGGCGGCGATATCCGCCGAACCTCCCACGATGGCGTTGTTAGGCATGCTGCCGAAGGGGATGAAGAATGTGTGCATGGACCCACCCAGTCCCCGGTTGAAGCCGTTGCGCCGGGCGAAAATTTCCGCATAGGTGCCGAAAAGGATGAAGTTCTCGGCTAAATCGCGGACCGAGGAGAACTTCTCCTTCTCCACCACGGCCAGCACATCGCCCCCGAGAAAATCTTTCATGATGTTCTCGAGCCGCCCCTCGTCCAGTTTTTCAATGGCGGAGAAGCTCTTGGCCAGGATCTCGCCATGGCTGCGGTGCGATCCGAAGATGAAATCATCAGCTCCCAGAGTCAGGCTCTGCCCCACCGAAGCTGCTTCCTGACCGATGGAAAGGTGCGCCGGCCCCTTGTGGTTATATTCGATTCCTTCGTAGGAACCGTTCTTTTTTATCAAGTCCAGGGCCGTTTCGAACTCCCTGATCATGACCATGTGGTAGAACACGGACTTGAGCCCGTCGTTCCCGTAGGCCTTCTGCTCGGCGGCGAAATCCGCTTGGTATTGATTGACCGGGATATCCTGGATTTTGATTTTCCCGCCTTTCCGTACCTCGGCTGGATCGATGTTCATAGTTTTGGGCATGGATCTGACTCCTTTGCGCGTTCTTGATTTCTAAAACTCGAATGAAGCTTCCCGGATCACCTCCGACACCGTCGGATGGGGGAAGACAATTTCCTGTAATTCCTTCGCCCGGACGTCGGTCTCGAGCATTACGGCTGCCGCCGCGATATTCTCGGATGCATACGGTCCGATGAGGTGGACCCCGAGCACCCTGCCGTCCGCATTATCGACCACCAGCAGACTGGTCCCCGCTCCCGGCCCATGCTCGGCCAGGAAGCGGCCGTTTCCCCGGTAGGGATACGAAAGAATGCGCGCATCGAAACCGGCTTCGCTAGCCTGGGCGAGGGTGTACCCGCAGCCGGCGGCCTCCGGATCGGTATACACCGCCCAGGGTATTGCGTCGTAGCGCATACGGTCGGCGATGCCGCAGATATGATTTACCGCCACCTCACCCATGCGGGAAGCCGAATGGGCAAGCAGGCTGGTGCCCGTCACGTCGCCGACGGCATAGATTCCGGGAATGTTGGTCCGCATGTGCTCATCAACGCCGATGCCCCGGCGGGTGACGTTGACCTTGACGGAATCCAGGCCCAGACCTTCGACGTTGGGGGTGCGGCCCACCGCCATCAGGACCAGGTCCGCCTCCATGCTCGACTCGCCATCGGCATCGCGGTACCTCAGCGTTTTCCCTTCGATGGCTTCGACTTTCGACGAAAGATGGAACTTCACAGCCTTCATGGTTTTCCGCATCTCTGCCGCCAGGGCCGGCTCCATCATCGGAAGGATTTCAGGCAGCATTTCGAACACTTCCACGCGTTTCCCGAGGGAAGTGAAGAAGGAAGCGAACTCCATGCCGATGACCCCGCCCCCGATGACCGCAACTTTTTCCGGAAGCTCCCCGATAGCCAGGGCTCCGCGGTTCGTCACCACGTGCTCCTGATCGGCACCGGGGATCGGAGGCATCGCCGGCCGGCTTCCCGTGGCGATGATCATATTATTCCCACGGAAGATCTGGCCGTTTACCGAAATCTCACCGGGTGCCATGATGCTCGCTTCACCGGAGATCACATCCACCTTATTTTTCTGCATCAGATACGCCACGCCCTTTTGCAGCGTCTCCACGGTCTGATCTTTCCAGGCCATGGCGGCGGGCAAGTCGAATTCCACTCCGGCAGTCCGAACCCCGAATCGCTCGCCTTCAAGGGCATGCTTATAGGCTTTCGCCGAATTCAGCAGGCTCTTGGTGGGAATACATCCCCAGTTCAGGCAGACTCCCCCGAGACGGTCACGTTCGATGATCAGCACCGTTTTTCCGAGATGCCCGGCGCGCTCGGCGGCGACATAGCCCCCGGGCCCAGCGCCGATGATGATGATGTCGTAGGTTTTATTGGTATCCATGAATCTCTCTGTTTCCTCGTTTTTTCATTCGCTTCGAAAGTGACCGAGCCCCGCAGACCTTATATCGCCGCGACCATTTCGAATCCCGCCAGGAGTGAACAGAATTCCTGCAGGAATCTGGCAGCCGGTGCGCCGTCCACCACCTGATGATCGATAGTCATGGAAAAGCCCATATGCGGCAGGAATTCCACCCCGTCGGGAGTCTGCACGGCCTTTGGCTGTATGGCGCAAACTCCCAGGATCGCAACCTGTGGCGCATTGATCACCGGAGTGAAACTTTCGATACCGAAGTTGCCAAGATTGCTGAGCGTGAAGGTCGCTCCGGATAGGGCGTCGGGAGAAATATTACCTTCGATGCAGGCGTACGCCAGTTCTTTCGATTCATCGGATATCTGCTTAAGTGACTTGCGGTTCGCATGCCGGATAACCGGCACCATGAGCCCCCGGGGAGTATCGACGGCCAGACCAAGGTGGACGTCGGCGTACTGATACAGCACTCCGTCCTTGAACTCGGCGTTTAGTTCCGGGTACCGCGAGAGAATCCGCGAAGCGGCGAACACCACCATATCGCCCAGGGTGATGCCGCGGAGACCCAGGGATTCGTCGCTGGCTTTGAACTTGCTACGCCATGCCTGGATGCTCCTGGCATCCGCCGAAGCGTTCAGGGTGTACTGGGCAGTGGTCCCCAGGCTCTCCATCATGCGTGAAGCGATCACCTTACGAATGCCGCTGGGTTTGACCTCGCTGACGGTTCCGGGTTCCGACGTCGTAGGAGAATCAGATCCGACGACCGACGCCTTTTCGCCGGGACGGACCCGTCCGCCGATGCCGCTGCCGGTATTTCCCGACCGTGCTCCGGCAGCCCTGGCCGCGGGGCTGACCGCCGGATGCGCCGAGGCATATGCGCTGACATCCCGCTCGAGAATACGGCCGCTGGGTCCCGAACCAGTCAGATTTTCCGGCTCCACTCCTGCGGCCTCTGCAGCTTTGCGGGCCCTGGGACTGATGGCGATGAAGTCGCTTTTGCCGCGACTGAGGGCCGGGACTTCTGCGGGTGCAGGTTCGGTTTCGGCGACGGCTCCTGGTTCAATGCCCGCCGGAGCCTGGGCCTTCGCCGCGGTGTCGCCGTCGGACAGGAACTCCGAAACATCTTCCCCTTCCTCGCCGAGAATGAGCATGGTCCTGAGGACCGGCACGTCATCCCCCTCCTCGAACAGGCGTGCGAGAACCGTTCCCGACTGCTCAGCCTCCACTTCGATGGTGGATTTATCGGTTTCAATCTCGCAGAGCACATCGCCTTTGGCGACCTGATCCCCGATTGAAACCCGCCACTCAACAATCAGGCAGGTTTCCACCGTGTTCCCCTGGCGGGGCATAACAACTTCGATTGCCATCTGGATATCCTGTATTTCAGTTATACGATGATTGTAATCATCTAAAAAGCTTATTGCAAGCATTTTTATCTGTTTTGAAAGTAATATTAAAGCTAATTGCAAGTTATTCTTTAGTTTTTTTCTATGGAATCTCCAGTGCTATGGAGAATTTGGATATATACTGAGGGATACAGAGTCAGTATGAGGATTAGAGGACTGGCTACAAGCCCTCGCCAAAATTTGAAACGATTGCCGATGTTTCGAAAGTGTTTTATAAGTAATATACAAGGTCTTTAAAAGGCGGAATCTATGTTGGCCCAAATGAGCGAACGGGAAAAGCACATTCTGGAAATGCTCAGTGAAGAAGCGGATATCTCTATTCAGCAACTGAGCGACGAGCTAGGGGTGTCGCAGGTGACGATCCGGAGCGACCTGAGCTCCCTGGAGAGCAAGGGGGTTATTCTTCGGCTGCGCGGCGGCGCCCTGCCGGCCTTTCATCCCGATATTCTTGAACATCAGAAAAATAATCCTGCCATTAAAAAGCGCATCGCCCAGGCGGCCGCCGAGCTAGTCTCCGACGGAGATACCATCATGGTAAACGACGGAACCACCACTTCGATGATACCCCGTTATCTCCTGGGAAAGCGGGATATCAGGTTGGTGACCAACTCCACCCTGGTTCTGCCCTATGCCCGGGTGAATCCGTCGCTTCATACCATGCTCATCGGCGGGGGATTAAAAACCCGCACCCGGGGCACAATCGGGTCCCAAGCCCCGGCGCCAACTGTGACCCTTTATGTTCCTTTCGTATTTTATTGGAACGGGGGGGTTTTCTGGGTAAAAAGGCTAGCCCTCCCCCTCCCAGAAAGGGTGGGATAGGCCCAAAAAAAAGGCGGGTCACGGGGGGAAAAAGTTGTTGCAACCCCGCAGAGTACAAACAGCCG
>CAWZYW010000065.1:0-9172 GCA_963966255.1 uncultured Salinispira sp.
ATCGGCCGGGAGGATCTGCTCCGGGAAATCCGGGCCAATTATTGCCAGCAGCACAGCAGCGAAACCCGGGGATTTCTCCTGACCGGCGAACCGGGCATCGGAAAAGCCGAATTGGCCCTGCAGGCGGTCCGCAGGATCAGCGCCGCCGACTCCGGGAGAAATCCGGTGCTCATCTCCCGGGCGCGGAGATTCCGGCGGGTGCCGTATGTGGTACTGGTGGATTTCATCGCCCACTATTTCGATATCGGACGGGGAATGAGCGAGGCCCAGATCGTCCAGAGCCTGTGCAATCGCTCGGAAGGCATCAGGATCAGCAGCCGGCCCATGGCTGCCCGCTTCGCCCGCTTTTACCGGGATATGTCGGGACAGACCCTGCGGGATTCGGCCTTCGAAATCCTGAACCACCTGATGTCGGATATTCTGTCCCAGGCCGACGATATCAATCAGGTGGTCCTTATCATCGACAACTCCGATGCGATGGATCGGAAGAGCCTTGATTACCTCAAGTACCTGCTTTCCCAGAATTCCCGGGGACCGATGCTCATCCTCTGCGAACGGGAACCCAGGGCCGAGCTCCAGGAATGGATCCCCGGCCTGATTCATCGCGAACTCCACCCGCTGAGCGAGGAGGAGAGCGAGGAACTGCTCCGCTGCCTGTTGCCCGGGCGCCCGGCGGAACTGCTGTCGCGCATCGCCCATCTGAGCCGGGGCAACCCCCTGTATATCCGCACCTATGCCCGATATGCCGGCAAACGGGCGGACGGCGATCTCGCTTCCCCCGACGGGAACCTGCCTGGAGAATTGCCCGACAGCATACAGAACCTGATTTTCAGCCGTATCGAGAGCTACAATGCCGAATTCCGGGATCTGATCATCAAGCTTTCGGCCTTCGTGAATTTCTTCACCGAAGCTGACGCCCGATCGCTTCAGGAACGCACCCAGGGTGACCCTGAAATCGTCCGCGACGCGCTGGCGTTTTTCTACCGGGAAGACCTTATTGACGAAAACCGGGGGATGTACTTTTTCCGGCACGACCTGGTGAAACAGGCTTTGTATGAATCCCTGCTTAATTACAACAAGAAAATCATCCACGGGGTTATCGTCGACATGATGGCCGAGCAGAAAACCCCTCACCCGGTTCGACGGCTCCATCACCTGGTGCGAGCCGGCCGACGGGACGAAGCACTGGAACATCTGAGCCAAAGCCGCGGTCGGGTGTATAACATGGACTTCCTCCCGTACCTGGACCAACTGGCCTCTGGAGCCGATGACGACCCGGTCATCAATCTGGATCTGAGCTTCATGAAGGCGCGGATCCTGTTCAACAACGGCTATGTGGAACCCGCCGAATCAATCGTGGCGGACATGCTGAAGTTCGCCCTTGAACATCGCGACCGGCTCTATGCCGCCGTGGCCTATTACGTTCTCAGCGCCTATAACATCAAGGCCGGGAATTTCGAGCGCGGGCTGTTCTGCGGTCTGCAGGCCCTGCAGTATTTTTCCCGAACCGACCAGGCGCATTTCAGCCTGCACCGGGGACTGGTTTCCTCGACGCGGGAAGAGGCGATGGCAGCCGTGATGAGCCTGATGATACAGGGCGAGATCAAACGGGGTAATTTCGACGATTCCCGGCATCTGTGCGATGAGCTCGCCCACGGCGGAAGCGATCATTTCTATCAGGTAAGCCTGATCCAGATGGACATACAATCCGGGGAGTACATCCGCGCGAAAACGAGGATTCAAGAGCTCGCCCAGGATGAATCCCGTTACCCTGAACTCCGCATCCGTTTTTTGCCCTACCTTCAATTTCTCCTGGGCGAATGGGACGACCTGGCAGATATCAGCAATGAAATCTTAACCTCGGAACACCGGGACGCCCTTTCCAGAGTCCAGGCACTCGGATTAAAAGCCCTGTGCATTTGGCACCGGGATTCCGCCGACGGGGAGATCGAAACCCTTCTCGAACAGGCCCGTTTCCGGGCAAGCCAGAGCCCCAATGAGATCGACCGGATTGCCAACGCCAGCATGCTGGCTGAATTGCTCTGGACCATGGGCTATATCGACGAGGCGGAGGAACTGGCCCGACGGGCGATAGTCGATGCCCAGCGTTATTCCGCGGCACCGGAGCTGTTCAGCCTGATGGTGATCCTTGCCGAAATCCATCACGGCCGCGGCGAGCTCGAACAGTGCCGCTACTACCTTGAGGATGCGGTTCATATGTGGGGCATGGGCCAGGTTCTGCGTCGCCGGGACCGGATCAGCTGCGGATACCTGGCGACGCTGCTGGCTCTCGATGACGCTCCGCCGACGGCGGAAACCGCCGAGCTGTTGCGAGCCGAACTCGACCAGCTGCAATCTCGCGGAGAATCGACGAACCCAGTAGTAAAGACCCGTTTCTTTCCGGAGATCATCGAACACCTGATCCCTGAATACCGATAATGTTCCCGAGACACCGATAAGGCTCATAGAATAATAGACAGAAGCGCTCCCGCGGAACTATACTCTGATTAGTGCCGGAATTCATTATTCCGATCCGGACAAGGTTACCGCCGAACCGGCGTAAAGGAGTTCTACCCATGAGTGATTACACCGCGCTGCAGTCTGTATCGCTGTTTGAAAACCTGGATACAAAATATTTAAAGACCATTTTCAAAGCCTGCACCCCCCGCAGCTTCGCCGCCGGCGACGCGCTTGTCGAGCAAGGGACTTCGGGGGTGGGACTGTTTATCATCCTCAGCGGCAGCGTAAAAGTCGTAAAGGAAACCGATTCGGGGGATACACTCGATATCGCCAGTCACGGCCCCGGCGAGGTGGTGGGTGAATTCTCGGTTCTCGACGGAGCCCCCCGGACCGCCCACGTTATTGCCACCGAAGACAGCGAATGCCTGCTGCTCTCGTCCTGGAGCTTTCAGGCCATCCTGGAATCCCACCCTGAAGTCGCCCGGGGCATCCTGCCCATCGTGGTAAAACGATTCCGGGAGACCAATGCCGCGCTGATGGAGTGCATGGACGCCCAGTAAATAATCCCCGGTCGCTATTTAAGGCCGATGGACTCCAGCCACCCGTCTGGGATCATGTCGATGGAATGGATGTAAGCCAGCTTGCCCCCGGAATCGGGATTCAGCTGGGTGGGTACGCCGATAAGTCGATAGTCAGCGGTAATCGCCGCCCCGCCGGAGTTTCCATAGTTGATTTCACCGTCGGTTTTTATCATCACTCCGCGACCCAGATCTTCGAAGCCCGATAGGGTCCCCCGGGTCAGGGTGATGGTGGCTTTGCTGCCCAGTCCCCCCACATTCGGGTAACCGATGAAAATCAATTCTTCCCCGAGTTCAAGATCGTCGACATCTCCCAGAAGGAAATACGGGAAACTCAGATCCTCCGGCAGCGCCTGTCCGTAAAAGCCCGTCGCGATCCGGAGTATCGCCAGATCCCTGTCTTCATCCCATAAGACCGGTTCCGCCAGGAACACCTCACTGCTCGGACGTCGCTCATCGAAGGTAAAGCCGATGGCGATGGTTTCGGCGATGCCGCCCTGCTCGTCGACGATGACGTGATGATTGGTAAGAATATAACCGTCGGGACTGATTATACAGCCCGAACCGCCGCCGGCCGCGGTGGAGATCTCCACCGTGGAGAGCAAATTGCGCCTCATGCCCTGGGGATTCCGCGGGATTTCCGGGCTGATGAAAAGGCTTTCATTGGGGCTTGGATCGGTGGAGACCCGGACGGAATACGGGATTTCCCGATCCTCGTAGGTGCCGGGAAGGACCATCAGATAATACCGGCTATCGGAAATCCCCGAGACATCGAAGACCCCGTTCTCATTGGCCATGAAACTCGTGGCAGGGAAGAGGGCGGAGTAGGGCTCGACGAAGCGCTCTCCGGGATTGAGGGCAAAATCCATATCAGCGATGCTGTCGAAAATATCCACCCGGATTTGATCGCTGCCCCGGGGGACATCGAATACCAGCATATCAATACCCGCGTTGTCCGGACTCAGAGTCCGACGATAGCTTCGACCCATATCGATTTCAGCGGCGGGAGGAACCCGCAGGTATTCCATGTATATCGAGAAATCGATGCTCTCGGCGATGCTGCCGTCTATCACCGGAGGTCGGGCGAGCTGATACACCACCTCAAGTTCATACTCGCCGGTATAAATTCCAGGCCGACTGAGACGATTGAGGATGATCTCCTCGTTGTACCGTGGTTCTTCGGAATAATAGAACCGGTCTCCGAAATCATCATAGAGATATAAGTCCAGATCCGCCTGGGCATTCCTGAGGGTAATTTTCACCTGAAACACATCCTCGGGAATCACGATGCGGAAATATTTAGCGGGATCGCCCTGATTCAGGTCGATGCGATTGGATATTTCATAGTCCGGCGAAAGCCGGAGGCTGCCCGGTGCGGCGTGCAGAGATACAGCAATAAGGGCCCATGCCAATACGAGCATGGCGCGACGGAATAAGATCAAATACGGCCTCCATGGAATAAATCATATCATGTTATAGTGTACTCAACGAATATACACCACTGAGGAGTTGAATAATGGCCCACGAACGAACTTTTTCAATGCTGAAGCCCGGCGTACTGCAACGGAGAATCGCCGGTGAGATCATACACCGGATCGAACAGAAGGGATTCCAGATCAGCGCAATGAAAATCATGAAAATCAGCCGGGAACTTTGCGAAACCCACTATGCCGAGCACAAGGAAAAGCCATTCTTCGAAGGCCTGGTCAAATATATGACCAGCGGTCCGGTCATCGCCATGATTCTCGAGGGCGAAAAAGCCATTTCACACCTGCGCCTGCTCTGCGGAGCCACAAATGTCGATGAAGCGGCTCCGGGCACCATCCGGGGGGACTATGCATCGGTAACCCAAATGAATATTATTCACGCCTCCGACAGCGTCGAAAGCGCTGAGCGGGAAATCAAGCTGTTTTTTAAACCAGAGGAGATTATCGAGTATGTCGACGACACCGCAAAATGGCTCGAATAGTATGCCCCGATGGGATTTCACTGCTATCGAAACTCAAATTGATAATCAAAAGAAGGAAGCCGAGGGCATAATCGGGGAAATACCTTCACTGCTCGAGGAAGGTGAAAGCCTGGTGGCATCAGGCGCGAGCGCCGACGACGAAGACCTCATTTGGCTCGAAGGCTTTCTTCGCCACGCCGATCTGCTGACCGGCCTGCTCGATCAACTGTTCAGCCACGCCTACTGCACCTATTCCATCGAAACCGGAAATTCCCAGCGGGTAAAAGCCCTGAATATGCTGGAAGCCATGACGGTGCCACTACGCTCGTATTTCTCCCGTTCCCGGAAGATCCTTCAGGACATCCTGAAAGGAAGGAACCTGCCCGCCGACGACAAGGGGGTAAAGGGCCTGGTGTCTGCCGCACCCTCGGGCGGTTTGATTCCTGATCTGGAGTACTTCATTCAACGTGAAGTAAACGAAGCGGCGTATCAGATGAGCCCGGAACTCGAGGAGCTGGCCAGCGACCTGCAGCGGAGCGCCGGAGACGCCTGGGGCCGTCTTCAGGGATCCCTCAGCTCGGAAATGAGCGCCGAGTGGAATTCCGTTACCCACGAACGCAAGACCCTGGTGGAGCTGCGGAACCTGGCATACGACCCCCGGCGCTGGGTGCGAAAAAAGGCCTATGCCCTGGAACTGATGCTCTGGGAGCAGAACAAGCAGACCTTCGCCGCGGCGATCAACGGGGTGAAGGGCAACAGCCTTACGGTCTATGAGCGCCGGGGTTATGAGGATTTCCTCCAGCCCTCGATACTATCCAACCGCATCAGCCGCAAGACCCTGGACGCCCTCATCGGCGCCATGGAAAAAGGCCTGCCGCGGTTTCGCCGATATTTAAAGGCCAAGGCGGCATATCTGGGCATTCCGAAGCTCGGCTTTTACGATATCTTCGCCCCGATCGGCGATCACAGCCGGCGCTATTCCTATGATGAAGCCCGGGATCACATTATTGATTTGTTCAACGGCTTCAGCGCCGACCTGGGAAATTTCGCCCGGACCGCATTCGACCGGAACTGGATCGATGCCGAACCCCGGGCGGGCAAGGTCGGCGGCGCTTACATGACCGACTTCCCCCTATCGGAGGAAGCCAGGATCATGGCCAACTTCGACGGATCCTTTTCGGCATTGTCCACCCTGGCCCACGAACTCGGTCACGGCTATCACAGCCACAAGCTCGAAGGATACCGCTATCTCAACCGGGGTTATCCCATGACCCTCGCGGAAACCGCATCGACATTCTGCGAGACCATCGTATACAACGCCGCCATCGACGGGGCGGCGAAGGAAGAGCGTCCGGCCCTGATAGAAGGCCTGCTCATGGAGAACACCCAGGTCATCGTGGATATTCTCAGCCGTTTCTACTTCGAACGCGAACTGTTCACCCGGCGCAAGGAAGGCGAAGTGAGCTCCGACGAGCTCTGCGAAATCATGATCGATGCCCAGAAAAAAACCTATGGCGACAGCCTGGATGCCGAGGAGCTGCATCCCTACATGTGGGCGGTGAAAGGGCACTACTACAGCGTGGACCTGGCCTTCTACAACTATCCCTATGCGTTCGGCCAGCTTTTCGCCATGGGACTCTACGCCCAGTTCCGCAAGGATCCGGAGGGTTTTCCGGCTCGATATGAGCAGGTGCTGAAAAACACCGGCCTAATGTCCGCCGTGGATGTCTGCGCCGCAAGCGGCTTCGACATCGAGAGCGAATCGTTCTGGACCGAAGGGCTTGAAATGCTCGAGCCTTTTGTCCGCCAATTCGAGGAAGACGCACCTGGCCTCAGCGGAAGCGGAGAATAACAGCATGAGTAAAGTCGGAGTAATCGGAGCCGGAGCCTGGGGCACCGCCATCGCCCGGGCCATCGGTCAGAACGGTCACGACGTGATGGTATGGGCCTTTGAGCAGGACGTGGTGGACGGCATCAACAACGATCACGTGAATCCGCGCTATCTGGCGGGGGTGACCCTGCCGGCGAGCCTTTGTGCCACCCGGGATATCCGGGAGGCCGCCGCGGACCGGGAATTCATCATCCTGGCCTCGCCGTCCCTGTTCCTGCTGGACTCGGTAAAGCAGATTCTCACAGTACCGAGCATACTCGAAGGTGAAGCGGTGATCGGCATCCTGACCAAGGGATTTATGATGACCAACCGGGGACCCCGGCTCATCGTAGAAACCCTTGAAGACTATCTCCCCGGTTTTTACAAAGGCAATCTGGTATACATTTCCGGCCCCTCTCACGCGGAGGAAGTCAGCAGGGGCATTCTTACCGGCCTGATATCCGCCAGCCAGAATCCCCGGAATTCCATAAAAATCAGAGAGCTGCTCAACTCCAGAACCCTGATGATGTTCAGTTCGCTGGATGTGGTCGGGGTCCAGGTAAGCGCGGCGCTGAAAAACGTCGTGGCCATCGCCTTCGGCATCCTGGACGCGCTGAAGGAATACAGCGGCACCGTGGGCGACAACACCGAGTCTCTGCTCCTGGCCGGAGGACTCAACGAAATCCAGCAGTTCGGTGCCGCAATGGGTGCGACCCATCCGGAAACATTTACTTCCATAGCCGGGGTCGGGGATCTGGATGTAACCTGCCGCTCAATCCACGGCCGCAACCGCCGCTTCGGGCGGGAAATTATTCTCAAGAACCTGCTGGATCCCTATGGAACCATCGATGAACTCATCGCCGATTTCTCATCCATCGGCTATATCGCCGAAGGCGCGGTGGCCGTCCGGGCCATGAAGGAAGTGGTGGAAAAACAGAAATTGCGAATGCCCATCTCCATGGGGGTATATCGGATCCTTAATAAGGAAGCCAAACCCCTGGAGGAGACCGAACGGATTCTTCAGACCCTGACCGGCGCAAGCATCAAACCGGGGGATATCGATTTTCACGTGGATCTCAGCCGCCATCTGTAATGCTTGGTCGAATGAGCCGCAGGAGGTGAACAGTGGCGAGACATCGCGATGAAGGCAAGCGGGAGGCGGTTCTGGCCGCCAGCAAGAGTCTCTTCGCCCGCAAGGGCTACCATGCGACAAGTATTTCCGATATACGGCGTGAAACCGGTCTCTCGACGGGTACCATCTACAATTACTTCCGCTCAAAAGAAGATATCGTGGAAACCATCATCGAAGAAGGCTGGCAGGAGATGCTGGAAGATATTTCCGGTCTCGGCCAGCGCGCCGGCGGTCTTGCGGAGCTCGCCGATTACCTGGCTTATACGGTAATGCCCCGGCTGCTCCGGGACGAGGATCTGATCCATATTCTCCTGAGCGAGGCCGTGGAGTTATCGGGAATCAGCGAAAAGCTCCAGCTGCTGGTGGATATGGTCCTCAAACTCCGGGGCGCGAACCATGACGGGGGGATCAGCACCCTACCCCGGGAACAGCGGGTGAAGCTCCAGACCGCCATCACGGTCTACTTCCTGGGAATCCTGGAAGCCATCCGGATATCCCGGCGTACCGATCTGGGCATCCATCAGGAAGATATCCTGCAATTCATCAGGGACATGATCATCCGCGATCTGAGCCCTTCTTCAAGAGAAGCGAAATAGCGGGAACCCGAAAGTATCCGGCGCCAGATATAAAATCTGAATCGATAGACCAGCGGCCTAAGCCAGGCCTTTTTCCTGAATACCTCCCGGTAGTATTCGGTCAGACTACATCGTTGGAAATTCAGATCCCGCTGGGAAGCATCGGTATCCATGGCTCCGCAGTGAAACGCTCCGGTCTCGAACAATTCACGGGGAATGCGCTGTGGCGCCAGGCCGAAGATGCCGAACATCTGCTCCAGATACTCCCGATACGTGCTGCGGCACCACCGGCCGCCGGCTATATGGTACACCCTGCCCTCCGCCGGAATTTCCGCAGCTCTCAGAACCGCTGCTGCGGCATCCCGGGCATGGCAGATCTCGATAACGGTGTCCAGAGGCATCCGGAACATCAGCGGGTCGGGACGGAGCTTGCGGGAGGACACCAGATAGCTGAAGCGCAGGATATTCCAGTGCCGAGCCTTGGCCTGCACCAATCGCTCAGCGTCAACCTTGGTCCGGGCGTAGGCATGCCAGCCGGGAAGCAGGGGATCGTCCACCTCGCAGGCAGCGGTTCCCCTCGGATCCCCGGATACAGCGATACCCAATGCA
>CAWZYW010000066.1:0-9086 GCA_963966255.1 uncultured Salinispira sp.
GATCATAGCCGACAGCCCGGAGGTGACCCTGAACCTGGCCCAGGCGGTGGTGGAAAACAATCTCGTCGGCCGTGTGACCCTCATCGGGGTGGCGGGGCTGCCTGAAATTGAAGAATACTTCGATGCCGGAATCATCAGCCGGCTTCTCAGCATCAATCCCGAGGAAATCGCCATCAAATCCCTGGAAGCGATGCGGGATCTGCTCGAAGGCAGGGATGTGCCGGCTCAGATCTCCGTCGCGCTGCGGATCGCCGAATCCGCCGGAGAAAACTGATGGCATTCAGCTCGATCAGATCCCGGATCAGCCTGTTTTACGTGCTTACCTTCGCCCCCCTGGCGGCGGCATCCATACTGGTGTTTTTCTATTCGAGCAATCTGCTGCGTTCGGCCCAGGCCCTGTTCGATCAGAATCTGTATCTGGAGCAGCTCAGCGAGGCCCTGAGTGACCTCGACCTGGAGATTCAGAACTTCCTGAACACCCGGGACGATGAAGCCCTGCGCAACTATTACCTTCTGGATGCCCGGCTGGCCAACCTGGTCCAGGAGCTGCCCGGAGATCCATCTGATGACAGCGACCTGCTGAACCTGAGGCTGTTGCGCCGGCTCTTCGACCGCTATCGCAGTGAAGCGGCGCAGGCGATAAACGCCCGGCGGGGACGACTGATCGAGCAATACGGCGATCTGTACACCAGCAGCCGGCGGGTCATCGACTATATCAATCTGATGATCCAGAGCATAAACTGGATCGATTTTCAGAGGAATCTGCAGGAATATCTGTCGTTTTCCCGCTGGTACAATGAAATCCAGGTCTGGGCCCTTATGGTGATCAGCGCCACCGCCCTGTTCTCACTACTTCTCATCGCATACTTTTCGCTGCGTCTCAGCCTTCCGCTGATCAGGCTCAGTGAGGCCGCCAGTGATTTCGGTGCCGGTAATTTCCAGAGCGCTGCTGTGGAATCCGCCGGAGCCAGCCGCGAGGTGAAGCAACTTACCGCAACCTTTAATACGATGAAGGAGCGGATCCGGGAATACATCGAGGAGATGAAGGACAAGGCCCAGATCAAACAGGATTTGATGGAGCAAAATATCCAGAACCTCCACATGAAGCATGTTCTGAAGAGTGCCGAACTCATCGCCCTGCAAAACCAGATCAATCCCCACTTTCTGTTCAATACGATAAATACCGGAGTTCAGCTGTCGGCGGTGGAGGATGCCCCGCGGACCGCTGACTATCTGGCCCACCTGGCGGAGGTCTACCGGTACAACCTTCGGAAAAGCGACGAACCGGTGACCCTGGCCGACGAAATCGCCTCGCTGGAAAGCTATATCTATATTCTCCGCATCCGCTTCGGAGAACGGATCGACTTCAGCCTGAGCATAGAGTCGGGCTGCGAAAGCCTGCTGCTGCCCCCGGTGACCCTGCAGCCTCTGGTAGAAAATGCGGTGAACCACGGGCTGCGGGAGGTCATCGAGGGGGGACTCATCGAAGTCGCCGCGTCCATAAGCGGATCCCGGCTCCATATCGAGGTGACCGACAACGGCGAAGGCATCTCCGATGAGAAAATCAGGGAGGCACTGAAAAGCATCGAAGCGGATGATCCCCTGGATATGGTGATGAATGACAGCGCGGGCATCGGGTTGACCAACGTGCTTCAGCGGATTCGCCTGTTTTTCGGAAACCGTGCTACCATACTTCTTGAACGGCGCGAATCAGGCGGAACCCGGGTGGCCTTCGAGCTGCCCCGGAAGGAGTGAGGCGTGAGCGAGGATATTCGTATTTTCGTGGTGGACGATGAACAACCGGTTCTCGAAGGCGTCCGGGCGGTAATTGACGGTCAGGCCGAGGGCTTTACCGTCGTGGGCACCGCCCTGAACGGACGCCACGCCCTGGAATCCATTCGCAGCCTCCAGCCGGATATTATCCTCATGGATATCAACATGCCCGGTCTGTCCGGGGTGGAGGTCATGAGGGAATTGCGCAGTCAGGGGATTCGCGCGGTTTCCATCCTGATCACCGCCTACGAGCGATTCGACATCGCCCGGGAGGCCTTCGGCCTGGGCATATTCGCATATTTGCTGAAGCCGGTGACCCCTGCCCAGCTGATGTCGGTCCTTGACGATGCCCGGAGGGAAGTGGACCTCAATCGGCAGCGGGAAAGGGAGCATCTTGAAGTCCTGAGCCGCACCGAGCGCTACCAGTCACGGATGCGGGAATGCCTGATCGCCCTGATGGTGGGCGGTTCCCTCGGGCCGGAAGAGCTCCGGTCGGCCTGCGGGGAAATCAGCCTGGATCCCGACGCCCCGGTGCGCCTGCTGATGTTCGAGTGGCGCAGCGCGGGCGACGGACCCGGCCAGAGGGCAGCCTTCGATCACTTCCTCACCCAGTTCGGCTATGCCTACCTCAACCTTTCGGGCATGATCCAGCATCGTAGGATCTACCTTCTGCTGCCCAGCAATCCCGAACAGGATGCCCTGAGCGACGCCCTGACGCAGATCATTCGCAGGGATCCCCGGCGATATGCCGGGCTGCAGATAAGCTGGGCCTCCCGCGCCCTGGAAAGCGCCGATCAGATACCACTGGCAGCCCGGGAGCTGGCCTGCGGCCCATTGAGTCCGCTGGGTGAATCCACAGAGCCCATCGCGGATATCCCGGGAACGGTGCAGCCCTCGGCGGACCTGGCGGACCGCCTTGAACGATTGCTGCTGTCCGGCGATACCAACCGGGCATTCGAGGTCCTGACCGGTATGGCCCGGGATGGCGGCATGGTCCCGCAGTTATTGTATGAGCTGGCCTTGCGGATGTTCAGCCTGCTCTATGCCCGAGAGGAGGAGCAGGCGGTGAACCGCTGGCTGCGCCAGAGCGCCGTGGCTGACGCCGGGAACCCGAGCGAGGTCGACGGATGGATCCGCGATCAGCTCAGGCAGTTGGCGGAGCTCTATCGCATAAAACTGGAGACCAATCCGTTGATTCGTGAAGCCCTGCTGTATGTCGAAGAGCACTTTCATGAATCCTTCGGCCTGGAAGATGCGGCTGAGCACTGCGGGGTGAGCCCCCAGCATCTGAGCAAAAGCTTTTCGCAGCATATGGGACTGTCCTTCGTCGATTACCTTACCAGAATGAGGATACAGCATGCCGTGGAACTGTTCCGCAAAGGCAACAGCAGCATCAGCGAGGTGGCCGCATCCTCCGGATACGCCGATGCGAATTATTTCAGTCGGATTTTCAAGAAGCATCAGGGCGTGAGTCCGAGCAGCTTCGTGGAAAGCGTAAGGGAGGATATGCGCAGATGATTATGCCGTCGCGCCCCGCCTGGACCGGATTCCGGGGCAGAAAACTTACCAGGCTTCTGCTGTTCTCCTGCACCTTTGCGATTCTCATGTTCGCCGCCTGCTCCGATCCCGAACCCCCGCGGGACGGGACCCCCGGCAGGGAGGTGGTTATCGGCTTTTCCCTTGATTCCCTGGTTGTCGAGCGCTGGCAGAGGGATGAGCGGGAGTTCGTGGAGATGGCCCGGAGCCTCGGGGCGGAAGTGGAGTATCGCAATGCCCTGGCGGATCCCACCCGGCAGATCGAGGATGTGCTGGAACTCATAGAAATGGGGGTGGACGCCCTGGTCATCGTCCCCAACGACGCCGAAGCCCTGGCCCCGGCCATTCAGCGGGCCCGGGACCAGGACATCCCGGTGGTCAGCTATGACCGGCTGATCCTGGGAGCGGACATCAGCGCCTACGTAAGTTTCGACAATGTGGAGGTCGGTAGGCTGATGGCCGAAGGAATGCTGAAATTCAACGATAACGCCGGGCGCTTTTTAATCATCAACGGCGGTTCGGTGGATAATAATTCCCGGCTGTTGAAACGGGGAATCATGGAGGTGCTGCAGCCGTATATCGATCGGGGCTCGGTCGAGATAGTCGGGGAGATCAGCCCCCGGGACTGGTATTCCTCCCTGATCGAAGATGAGCTGGAAGGCTACATCCGCGGCGGGGGCATCGACGGGATCATCGCCGCCAACGATCTGTTCGCCGATACGGCGATTCAGCTTTTAGCCCGTTATCGCCAGGCCGGTAATGTAATCGTCGTGGGCCAGGATGCGGACCTGATCGCGGTTCAGCGTCTTGTCGAGGGCATCCAGCACCGGACCATATACAAGCCGATCGATCAGCTGGCCAAGGCCGCGGCGGAAACCGCCTACCACCTGGCCCTGGGAGAGAGCATCCGGTCCACCAGGCCGGTGAACAACGGTGCCACCGAGGTTCCCAGCATCCTGATTCCCCCGGTGGCAGTGGAGAAGGATAATATCGATGCTACGGTCATCGCCGACGGTTTTCACCGGCGGCAAGATGTCTACCGCGGCGCCGCTGGTGATTAGCACTGAAAAAACCTAAAAAAATACTAATGAACCATCCGGTACATGCCCTCTGATTAAAAACTTACGGCTATATCCCAAGTATTTCGTCATGACGGATGGGAAAAGCGGGGGTAGTCTGACTTCACTGAGGCGGTACGCCTCAGGGATACAAATTAGGAGGGCCTCTTTATGAAAAAGAGTCTTGCGATTGTTCTTACACTCATGTTTATTTTCGGCGCCGTTTCCGGCGTATTCGCCGCCGGCGGAACCGAAAGTGACGAACTGGTAATCGGCCTGTCCCTGCCCACTCAGCGGGAAGCGCGCTGGGTCAGCGACAAAATTACCATGGAAAACTATGCTGAAGAATTGGGCGTGACCCTGCTCGTTCAGGTTGCCGATGCCGACCAGGCACAGCAGACTGCACAGGTTGAAACCCTGCTTACCCGGGGAATCGACGTACTGATTCTCGCTCCCCACGATGCCTCCGCATCCGCAGCCCTGGTGGCCGCCGCTGAGGAAGAAGGGGTTCCCGTAATCTCTTATGACCGCCTGATCACCAACAGCCCCGACGTTGACCTGTACATTTCCTTCGACAACGTGGGCGTAGGTCGTCTGCAGGGTGAGTACTTCGTGAACAACACTCCTCCGGGCAACATCATCGTCATGAGCGGTGCTCCCACTGACAACAATGCCAAGCTGTTCAAAGAAGGCGCAATGGAGTTCATCCAGCCCAAGATTGATGACGGCACCTACACCGTAGTAGCCGAGCAGGGCGTAGACAACTGGCTGCCCACCAACGCTCTGAGCATCGTTGAAAATGCCCTCACCGCGGCCAACAACGACGTAGTCGGTATCCTGGCTCCCAATGACGGAACCGCCGGCGGCGCCATCGTAGCTCTGGAAGCCCAGGGTCTCGCTGGTCAGGTTGTGGTAACCGGTCAGGACTCGGAAGCTGCCGCTGCCAAGCGGATTATCGAAGGTACCCAGTCCATGACCGTGTTCAAGGACACCCGGGAACTCGGCAAGGCTGCCATCGACGCTGCAATCGTTTACGCTCAGGGCAATGTTCCTGAAACCAACGGCGCAGTGGACAACGGCGTGTTCGACGTACCCAGCCTCCTGCTGGTACCCTTCGTCGTAACTGCCGACAATCTGGAAGAGCTTCTGATCGGAAGCGGCTACCTGAGCCCCGAGGACATCGAGTAGTTCGATTTCTTCTGCTGAATCATTCGAACCGGGTTGTGCCAACAACCCGGTTCGTATGTTTATTTCGCGGTTTCGCCGGACGCCCATCGAGGGATTCGGCGGTATCAAATCTTCAATTCAAAACCCGGAAATTGTATGAGCGAATATATTTTAGAAATGCAGAATATCGTCAAGGAGTTCCCGGGTGTCCGGGCACTGGACGACGTAAACCTCCGGGTCAAAAAGGGTGAAATACACGCCCTGGTCGGAGAAAACGGAGCGGGGAAGTCCACCCTTATGAAGGTTCTCTCCGGAGTGTATCCGACCGGAACGTATCAGGGCCAGATCCTGATAGATGGTCAGATCCAGTCCTTCAACGGAATCAAGGAAAGCGAGGCTTCCGGCGTCGCGGTTATCTATCAGGAACTTGCCCTGGTGAAATTCATGAACGTCGCCGAGAACATCTTCCTCGGCAATGAAGTCAAGGATGAGCGGGGAGTTATCAATTGGCATAAAACCTATGCCAAGGCCCGGGACCTGTTGAGCGAGGTCCACCTTGATATTCCGCCGACTACCAAAATCATCAACATGGGCATCGGGGCCCAGCAGCTCACCGAGATCGCCAAAGCATTAAGCAAGGACACTCAGATTCTCGTCCTCGACGAGCCCACCGCCGCCCTGAATGAAAGCGAATCGGCCAACCTGCTGGGAATCATCCGCAAGCTCAAGGAGAAGGGCGTAACCTGTATCTACATCTCCCACAAGCTCGAAGAGGTGCTGGAAATCGCCGATTCGGTTACGGTTCTCCGGGACGGACACACCATCGAAACTAGGGACGCAACCAAAGAGAAAATAACCGAAGACCAGATCATCTCCATGATGGTAGGCCGGACGCTGACCCAGCGTTTTCCCAGGGTGGAGCATAAGGCCGGGGATACCATAATGAAGGTTTCGAACTGGACCGTACCCCATCCCGACATCCCGGGGAAGAACATCATCGACAATGTCTCCTTCGAAATAAAAAAAGGAGAAATCCTGGGGCTCGCCGGACTCATGGGTGCGGGCCGTACCGAGCTGGCCATGAGCCTTTTCGGGGCGTTCGGAACGAATATCTCCGGCGAAGTGCTGATCAACGACGTAAAGGTCCACATCGCGAATCCCGAACAGGCCATACAGAAAGGCCTGGGTTACGTTACCGAGGACCGCAAAAGCAAAGGTCTGGTTCAGGGGATGAACATCATCGAAAACTCGACCCTGGCCAGCCATTACCGGCTGAGCCGGGGCAACATAATCAACAAGCTCGAGGAAATCCTGCTGACCACCAAATACGTCAAACAGCTCCACGTGAAAACCACGGGACTTGAGCAGCTGGTCAAGAATCTTTCGGGGGGTAACCAGCAGAAGGTTATTCTCGGCAAATGGCTCATGACCCAGCCTACGGTTCTGATCCTCGATGAACCTACCCGGGGCATCGACGTCGGCGCGAAATTCGAAATTTACAATATTATGAACGAACTGGTTGATCAGGGCGTGGGAATCGTGATGATTTCCTCCGAGCTGCCCGAGGTCCTGGGAATGAGCGACCGGATCATCGTCATGCATGAGGGGAAATTCACCGGAGAACTCGATTCCGGAGAAGCCAGTCAGGAAAAAGTTATGCATCTCGCAACGGGAGGAAGATAGTGGACTCTCTGAAAAAAGAGCAGAGCCTGGGGGAAATCCTCAGGTTCCAGTTAAAGAACAATATCCGGCAGTACGCCATGTTCTTCGTGTTGATCGGCATCTGGCTGATCCTGACCATCGCCACCGGCGGAGTATTCATCCAGGGTCGTAACCTGACGAACCTGCTGCTCCAGTCGAGCTTTATCGCGGTATTGGCCGTCGGGATGGTGCTGGTTATCGTCGCCGGCCATATCGACCTTTCGGTGGGATCCATCGCGGGCTTCATCGGAGCCGTGGCCGCCATATTGAATGTCTATCTGGGCTGGAACACCATATTCGTCGTCGTCGTGGCCCTGGCCCTGGGTATCGTCATCGGTCTCTGGCAGGGCTATTGGATCGCCTATCAGGGCATCCCGGCGTTTATCGTAACCCTGGCGGGCATGACCATCTTCCGGGGACTGCTACTGGCCGTCGGCCGTGGCGAGACCATCGCGCCGATCAGCGAATCCTTCGCGGCCCTGGGCGGCGGATACCTACCCCGCCTGTTTATCAATGTCGGCGAGCGCAACGGTTTCCACGACCTCACCGCCATCCTGGTGGTGCTGCTGATCATCGCGTTCATCGTAATGCAGCTTCGGACCCGGCAAAAACGGGTAGAATACGGTTTCAGCGTGCTGCCCATTAACGTGGAAATCCTGAAGATCGTCGGCGGAAGCCTCCTGATCGGGGTATTCTTTATTCCTCTGATGACCTACCGGGGCATTCCCTATTCAATCCTGATTCTCATGTCCCTGGTGCTGTTCTACACCTTCCTGACCAACAACACCGTTTTCGGCCGCCACGTCTACGCCCTCGGCGGAAACAAGGAAGCGGCCCGGCTGTCGGGTATCAATATCCGGCGCAAGACCCTGATGATATTCGTATCCATGGGCTTCCTGTCGGCGGTATCGGGTTTGATTTTTACCGCCCGGCTCAAGTCGGCCACCGCCAGCGCCGGTAACCTGTTCGAGCTGGATACCATTGCCGCAACCATCATCGGCGGCACATCCACCCTCGGCGGCGAGGGAACGGTATTCGGCGCAATCGTCGGCGCCCTGCTGATGTCATCGATTACCAACGGTATGCAGATCCTCGACGTGCCTTCGGAATGGCAGATGGTCGTCCGCGGACTGGTTCTCCTCCTTGCAGTCTGGTACGACGTTTCCATGAGGAAAAAGCAGTAAGTTCCCTCATCTACGGGAATTCCAGGCATTACCCCCGCCACCCGAAGTTCGCTTCGGGTGGTTTTTTTATGGAGTGCCCCGAAAACGGCTGATTGTGATCGATCCCGGTTCACGGGCCGTTTCCCTTGAAATCCTGTCCGGGGAGCATAGAATGAATAGTGAAACCAACAATCTCGTCCGCTTGTATCTTGGGCTGCGGAGCGCTAGGAAGGATCGATAATGAAGTGCAAGGTCTTATCTCTTTACAACACAAAAGGCGGCGTGGGCAAAACCACCACTGCCGTAAATCTGGCGTACCTGGCTTCCCAGGAGGGACAGCGGGTCCTGCTCTGGGACCTGGATACCCAGGCAAGCGCCACCTATTTCTGCGGCGGCAAGGCAAAGGTGAGGGGTGGTGTGAAGAAACTCATTCGCCGCAAAACCGAGACTCACAAAGTAATCCGGGATACCCCGCATGAAAATTTATGGATTATTCCTGCGGATGGCTCGAACCGCAATATCGACCTGATCGTCAATGATGAAAAGGATTCGAAGAAGGCGCTGCAGAAGGTTATAAAGGATGTCAGCGGTGATTTAGATCTGGTGGTCCTTGATTCGCCGCCGGGACTTTCGGTACTCTCCGAGAGCATTTTCTTCGCCAGCGACGTACTGTTGGTTCCCACCATCC
>CAWZYW010000067.1:0-9063 GCA_963966255.1 uncultured Salinispira sp.
TTGTTCCTATGTGGAGGTGCCCAATGCCTGTCGCAATCACTTCATGATGAAAGACAGCTGAGTTATCAGTGACTCGGTCAACGAGAGGGCCCGATACATCCCGCTACCGTCGGGAATGACCAAAGCCGTAATCATCGATCCGGGACTGAGCATGGGTCTCAGTTCCAAATACCAGCTGGTGGCGATTCTCGATACCATGCTGGCATCAATCGAAGGGTATCTCTCGGTAAAGCGAAATTTCCTTTCCGATATTCACCTCATCGAAGCCATGGGCCGGTTGCGCCGGGCTCTGGGGATCACCATGCGCCGTCCCGAAGATATCGCTGCCCGCCAGCAGGCCAGCGAGGGAGGGGTCCTCTCAGCAATGGGCCTTGCGACTTCGAGCCAGGGCATCGGGGGGACCCTGGCCTACATGATAAACGCAGCATTTCAAGCTCCCAAGAGCTGGATTGCCACCGTGTTGCTTCCCCATATCCTCGACATGTATGAAGAACGGGAACCTATCAGACTGGCCCGGATTGCCGATGCGCTGGGAGAGGACATCAGCGGTCTGGAAAGCGAAAAAGCGGCTCCCATGGCGGCCCGGGCGGTGCGACGCATCCTGGCCCAACTGGAACTCCCAACCCGTCTGAGAGACTTCAATCTCAGTCTCAGCGATGTTTCTGCGATTTGCGCGGCCTCCGCCGAGTTTCCCCTGAATCAGCACTGCGGCCTTTCCCTGAGCAGCGAAGAAGTCTGCGAACTGATTAAAAAGGCATTTTGAAATACCGCAAACAGATCCGGAGCATATCGCGATGATCACCCTGCAAAAATTCTTTCGTCTTCCGGCAGGCACCCAAAAGCGCAAACTGATGCGTCTCATCGGCGACTTCGAACAGGCCCTGGCTTCCGGTGAACAGGGGGCGGCGGAGGAATTCCGGCGTTTTTTCCAGGGCCTGCACGTGGCTCTCTCCCGGGGCGAGGCCGACACTTCCCTGGTTGATCCCGGCGAGTTGGCGAAGATGATCCGTGCCAGCCAGAGCATCCATGCCACATTCGCGGCGAACCGACTGAAGCATATCCTCATGGATGAGCTGGGGAAGGTTTCCGCCGACTGGGACCGGGGGGGCGCCGCAGGAAGCCCGGCGGAGATGAACGATCCCGAGCGGGTCCGTCTCAGCCTCGGCGAACCTGCCCGTCTGCCGGTTCTTAAATTCGGACAGAAAGGTCTGTATCTGGACGATCTGCGCTCTCCGTTCAACGTGGGGTCGATTTTCCGAAGCGCCGGGTTTTTCGGTATCGATTACATCATTTTGTCACCGGATACCCCGACGCCGGGGAACACCCGGCTGGATCGTACCAGCATGGGCACCAGCGCGGAAATTCCGTGGGGGGTCGCCGGGCGTCAGGAATTTATCGATTCGCTGAAAGGGCAGGGCATCTGGTGGTGTGCTCTGGAAACCGGAGGCGGAAATATACTTGAGGCGAATCTTCCTCCCGGAGGCTGGATGGTGCTGGGGAATGAAGAGCTGGGGGTGCATCCGGACATACTGGCGGCCGCCGGGGACCCCGGAAGAGGCGCTCCGGGGATATTCAGCATCCCCGGGAGCGGTCCCAAGGCTTCGTTGAACGTATCGGTGGCCTGCGGCATCGCCCTGTCCCGTTGGGCGTCCGCGGGGTAAATCCCCGGCGTTGACCGGTCGGATAACCCGGGAAGCCTTAGCTGGTTTCGCCCTGCTTACCGCTGGCTACCAGCTTGCCGTTGAGTTCGAGTTCGTAGCTGATTTCAGCGGTATGCTTCAGGGTCGCGGCGACGCCGCAATAATCGTTTAAGGACAGGTCGATGGCCCTCAGTATCTTCTTCTGAATCAGCTGTTCATCGTCACCGCTGAACAGATAGCGCACCCTTACTGCGGTGAACACCTTCGGATGGCTGTCCGCCAGGTCCGCATCGATATCGACTTTGAATGAATCGAAGGGAACCTTCATTTTGCCCAGGAGGGAGACCACATCCATGGCGGTACAGCCCGCCAGGGCGCTGAGCATCAGACCCTTCGGTTGGGGACCGTAATCCCTGCCTCCGAACTGCTCCACCGCATCAACAGGGATCTTGCGGTCCTGCAGATCCAGGTCGAATGCCATTCCGTCTTTCCATTCCGCGTAGCTGTGAGCCATGGGGCCTCCTCTGTGCCGGTCTTTACGGGTTCTTCGCCGGTTCAGCGGCGAAGTGCCCGTTCGATTTTATCGCGGTCAAATCCGACGATAATTTTACCATGAACATCCAGTACCGGGACGCCCATCTGGCCGGATTTTCGTACCATTTCATCAGCGCGGCGCTGATCCCGGGATACGTCGAACTCCTTAAACGGGATGCGCTGCTCCTTCATCCACTGTTTCGCCTTCACGCAGAACGTGCAGCTCGGCGTTGTGTAAATGGAAACTGCCATCTGGTTCTCCTTGCCTCGGCCGTCGGGGTCCGGGCCGATTTGAGTAGATATTATTATATATACAGAAAATAATATACAAAGAGATCGACGTCAAGAGAATATACCGGATGCGTGGGGATTGACGATTACGGGATCGGGATCCCCTGTCTACATGGTCCGTTCTTCTTCGAATTTCTGGGCCAGACGGGCGTGAATCCTCATCAGGTGTTCCAGGCTTGGGATATTGAAGCGGGCAACCACCACGGGGTCTATCTGTTCGTAGCTGTGGGTCTTCTCGTCGATGTTCGCAAGGGCGTTGGCCAGATACACGGTATCCACCACCTGCCGATGGGCCTGATTCGCACCGTGCGGGTCGTGATGGAAGCGAATCGATTCGGTGAGCACTTCGGGGAAATTCCACTTTTCGGCGATCATTGCGCCGAGCTCGGCGTGGTTCAGGCCAGCGGAAAAGTCTTCGAACAGATGGGTTGGAATGCCCTTCTGCTGGGTGAAGTTCTGGATGTTTGAGATCAGGTCGGGGTGCACCGAACTGAATACGATTTTCCCCATGTCGTGGAGGATTCCGCCCACGTATACGTCGTCGAGGATCAGCTTGTTCTTCAGCAGGCTCTTTGCGATGGTGAAGGCGTAGAAGGCGGTGCGGTGGCTGTGCATCCACAAACCCTTGGTTTCTTCGGTGCCTTCCCCCAGGGTTTTCTGGGCGCCATAGGAAAAAAGCATACTGTCCAGGGTACGAAGCCCCACCAGTTTGACCGCTTCGCCGATGTTGTCCACCCGTTTGGGAAGCATATACGCCGCGGAGTTCACCAGTTTGAGCAGGTCGGCGGTGAGGGCCGGGTCGGTGGCGATCTTCCTGGCGATATCGGCCATTTCCACGTCGGGATTCTTGATTTCCGACTGGAGGGCGGCGATGTTTTCCGGGAACTGGGGAAGGCTGTCGATGTGTTCGGTGAGTTTCGCCGAGATCTCGCTGATCTGCTCCAGACGCACTTCGCTCATCGGGATGGTTACCCGGGCTATGGTCTCGCCGTCTTCGGTATCGATATCGAAGGCGTCTTCGTCCAGGCCGATCTTCTTCAGCATCAGCACCAGGATGACGATTCCCAGGCCCGCGCCTTCGCTGTCATCGAGAACGGTGGCCAGAGCTTCTTCCATGCTGTTGAAAGCCCGGGACCGGGCGATCCGGTCGTATACCCGCATCTGTTCTTTCCGGGTCATTTCGCTGTTGTTGATGATGTAGATATGGAGCTTGTCCGCTTTCGCGTGAAAGATGATCTTGATATAAAGACCCGCGTCTTTCTGTTTTTTCAGGTAGTGCTGAATGTTGTCCAGGGTGGTTTGCTTGAAATTCTCCATCCCTTCCTGATATTGCTTCTCGTCATTGATATCGTAATTGAGTTCTTCGAAGTACACCCGCTTGGTATTGGCTTTCTTGGCATTCACCGCCAGTTCGCGGAGGCAATAGAAAAGGGAGTCCTTCAATTTCTCCTGACCCATCTCCAGAAGGAACACTTCGAGAATTTCTTCGAGCTGGAGCTCGGTCTCGTTGGGCAGGGTATAGGTTTTTACGGTTAGAGGGACTGAGCTGCGGGCCGCTTTGCGGACTCTTTCGGCGTCTATGTTCATTCGTTTTAAACCTGCTCTATTATAATCGGGTTCTTTCTCCCACTACCATTATAAAGGTAAATAAAGCCAATGCAATTCTCAATTTGGATACTTTATATATTTTTCGTGCATTCTGCGCCATGATGCATTAATCATCGGCAGCGTCATCGCTTTCCTTCATAATTTCAGCCATCTCCCTGAGCCTGGCTTCCACCCGGGCATTGACACTGCCTTCCGGGAAGGCCCCCGAATCATCCCGCTCGCCGGCGGGCAGCCCGCTGAGGATCTCCATGCCTTCATCGATGGTACGGATCGCCCAGATATGGAATTTTCCGCTGCTGATCGCTTGGTTCACATCGTCGGAGAGAATGAGGCTTTCGATGTTCTGGATGGGAATAATGACGCCCTGTTCACCGGTCAGACCCTGCTGGCGGCACACTTCATAGAATCCCTCGATCTTTTCGATTACCCCGCCCACCGGCTGGATTTCCCCCATCTGGTTCACCGACCCGGTGACGGCGATATCCTGTCTCAGCTCGATACCGCCGATGGCCGACAGCAGGGAACATATTTCGCTGGAACTCGCGCTGTCCCCTTCCACCTCCACGTAGCTTTGCTCGAAGGCGATGCGGGCGGTCATGGACAGGGGGAAATCCCGGGCATAACGGGCATGCACGTAGGATTCGACGATGTATGATCCCTTGTCGTGTATTTCGCCGCTGAGTCCCGCTTCCCGTTCGACGTTTATCAAGCCATCATTGCCCGGGACCGCCTGAGCGCTGATCACCGTGGGCCGGCCGAAGCTGTAATACCCCCGGTCCAGCACCGCCAGGCCGTTGACCCGGCCGACCTCCCGTCCGCGGATGCGAATCAGCAGTTCGCCGCTGATGATCTGCTCATCGATTTTTTCCTCGGGCATGTTCAGCAGGAAGGCCCGTTCCTTCAGGGCCCGTTGAATGGCCTCCCGATCGATAACCTTTCGGCCGTCCACTCCGGCCCAGTAATTAGCTTCCCGGAGGATGTCGGCGATGAGGCTGAACTGGGTGGAAAGCTGGTTGCGGAACTCGGCCATCCGTACGCCGTACTCCAGGATTGCCGCGGCTCCCGACGGAGTAACGCTTCGCAGCTTTTCCTCGGTGGAGACCAGGTGTATGAAATTCATGTACTCACCCATGGTCTTATCGTTCCGCGGCATCACGTAGTCGAACTCCGCCGGCACTTTGAAAAGTTTCTGGAAGTCTTCGTCCTGGAGGTACAGGGCGTCGTACAGGGCTTCCCTGCCCATAACAACCACCTTCAGCCGGACTTTGATCGGATCGGGCTTGATATAGCCCGGGGAGCTCATGCCGGGTCCGGGACTGGGGTTGCGGATTTCCGCTTTGCCGTTCTGCAGAACGCGCTTCATATGGATGTAAGCTTCTTCTTCCAGGAGTAAATCCTCGGCCCGCAGCACCAGATAGCCGCCGCTGGCCCTGATAATGGAACCCGGTCTGAGGTATAGGAAGCCGTAGGGGCTCTCGCCTCCGGAATTCGCATCGCTGGGCATATCGATGCTGCCGAACAGCCGGGGATAGTCGGGGGTGACCTCTTCGATGACCGGGGGGGAGGTGGTGGCGCTGTGATCGATGATGATATTTACGTCGTAGCGGGTCAGGGGCTCGGGCAGCGGGGCGGCGGACAACTCCGGCTCTCCCTTGAACGAATCTTCGTTGTCTTCGTTGATGATGACGGAAATTTTCCCGATGAGATCCTTCCCGACCAGGTCGAGATGGGTGGCGATGGCCTCCAGTTCCTTTTGCACATCGGCATCATCCTCCCGGCTTAAATCGGGGGCGCAGAATTCCCGCTTGAGCTGATCGATACCCTCCAGCACGTCAGGCGTGAGGATTTCCACGTGAAGGGATTCCAGTTCGTTGCCGATGCGCATTCGGGAGTCCCGGATCCTTGCAAGGACCTGCTTCAATTCGTCCATGTACTGGAAGTATTTTTCCCGGAGTTCCTTGTAATGCCGTTCGCTGAGGCTGCCCTCGTTGACGAGCTTCTGAAGCTCGTCGAAGTCCGATGGCTTGTCATCGATCATCGGCGCAAGATCGGCTTTTTCCTGATCATTCTCTTCCACCTGGACCAGGGTGAAACCTTCCTGGCCGACCCGATCCTCGAAATCGAAGAGCATCTGGCTCTCTTCCGACTCGGTGTCCAGGATGATTTTATCCCGGGCTTCCTTGAAGCCGCTGCGGTTTTTTATGCCCAGGGCCAGTTCCCGGATGGCGAGGACGAAGCGCCGGAGCTTTTTTTTGAACGCCCGGGCCCTTCCTGGCTGGAAATACAAGGCCACCGGGCTGTCTTCCTGGACCATATTGTGGACGTATGCGATATCCCGCAGGAGCTCGGGCTTGAGCTTCTGAGCGCCGAGAATGTGATTCACCGCGGTTCGCTTCCCGGTGCCGGCGGCGCCGCTGGCGAAGATGTTGTATCCCTTTGATGGTATTGAAATTGCCATCTGCAGGGCCTGGATGGCGCGCTCCTGGCCGATGATGCCGAAACTTGCCTCTTTTCGCGGAGAATAATTCAGATCATCGGAGGAAATGGTAAAAACCACCTGTTCGGGGCTTAGCAGACAGCGTCTGGATGCATGGTCGTTGTTCATGGTTGTCCGATTAGTATATTCTCCAGGACCCGTGCTGTCCATGCGCCGGAGTTTCCGGATATGTTAGACTATTGATAGGGAACAACAGGAGGGCACATGGATATTCGGGAACTGGATAGCTGGATGCGTTCGGTGCTTGCCATCGACGACTTCGCCCGCATTGACAGCAGCGCAAACGGCGTACAGGTGAGTCATCGGGTCGAATCGCTTACGAAAATCGCATTCGCCGTGGATGCCAGCCTGGAAACCTTCCAGCGCTGCGCCGACATCGGCGCCCAGGCCCTGGTGGTGCATCACGGCCTGTTCTGGGGTCGGGAACAGGTTCTCACCGGTTATCATTACGACCGGGTCCGCTTCCTCTTGGAAAACGATATCGCCTTGTATGCAGCCCACCTTCCACTGGACGCCCATCAGGAGCTGGGTAACAATTACGGCATAGCCGATTCGCTGGGGCTGGAAAACCTGGCACCTTTCGGGTACTACAAAGGCAAATACATCGGAGTCCAGGGCGAGCTCCCCGAACCGGTTGAACTCTACGAGGTCCAGCAGCGGCTGTTCGGCCACGACGGCAACATCATCCGAAGCCTGCCCTTCGGGAAGCCGGCGGTGAAAAGCGTCGCCGTCGTATCAGGCGGGGGAGTGCACGACGTGGACGAGGCCATAGAGAAGGGGCTGGATCTGTATATCACCGGCGACGCGGCCCATACGATTTATCATCGTTGTCTGGAGTCGGGAATTAATGTTATATTCGCCGGACATTACCTTACCGAGGTCTGGGGCGTGAAGCTCCTGATGGAGCGTTTCCTCGCCGAGCCCGGCGCCGAGCATTCGGTGGCCGCCGAGTTCATCGACGTGCCGACCGGCCTCTGATTGGAAAGCGAATCATGAAACAGCGCACATTACATTTCACGCCCCTCATCCTTACGGCGGCCATCGTCCTGGTGGACCAGATAACCAAGCTGATTATCGTCCGGACCATCCCCCTGCCGGGGATCGGCGCCAGCTTCTTCGGAGACTTTTTCCGGATTATCCACGTCAGGAACCTCGGGGCCGCCTTCAGCATCGGCGACTCCAGTCATCCGACGATCCGAATTATCATGTTGATAGTGATTCCGGTGATTCTCATCATCGGAGTCATGATTTTCCTGGTGACCTCCGGCGAGCTGTCCAAGCTCCAGCGCTGGCTGCTTGCGGGAATTGCCGGGGGCGGCATCGGAAATGTCTGGTTCGACCGGATCTTCCGGCCCCTGGGCGTGGTGGATTTCCTTGATTTCAAATTTTTCGGAATTTTCGGACTTGATCGCTGGCCCACCTTCAATGTGGCTGACATGTCTACGGTGATTTCCGGAATTCTCCTGATGATCACACTGATCATCGATTCGAAACAACAGCAGCAGGAGGCCCTCGATGGGAAACAGGAATAACGCTTCCGACGGTGGCAACACAGCTCGTCAGGGAAAACCCGGCCGGGAGCCCAACCGGAAACTGAATTCAGTGCTGTTTATCCTGGGAGCGACGGTGGTGAACATCGTGCTGATGGTAGGCCTGGTAATCCTTTTCCTGCTGCTCTACGGGCAGTTCCTTTCCCCGCTTTTCTCCGAGACCGTCAGTCAGATCGCCATAGTGCTGATTCTGTTCTCCGCGGTGGCCCTGACGTATTTCCTGTATCATTTGTTTATTAAATGGCTGGCCGGCCGGATCGATATGGATCGCTATTTCGACCCGCTCTTTCGCATCGGGAGGAAGAAATGATCCGGCGTTTGTCACTGCTGTTCCTGGGAGTTCTTCTGATTTCCGGTGCGGCCTGGGCTGAGTTCGGTCCCGACGATTCGATATATTTCCTGTTCACCGACCGTTTTTACGACGGCGATGAGAGCAATAACTATACGGTGAACCTGCGCAACCTCACCGGATACCACGGCGGTGATTTCGCCGGGCTCGAGGAGAAACTCCCCTATATCGCCGACATGGGATTTTCCGCCATCTGGATTTCATCGGTAGTGGATAATCAGTCCGGCGGATACCACGGATACTGGGCCCGGGATTACTATAGCGTCGAAGAGCATTTCGGCGATATGGAGAGCCTGAAGAGCATGGTGGATCGGGCCCACGAACTGAATCTCAAGGTGATCGTGGACCTGGCGATCAACCATACCGGACTGCAGAGCCTCCTGTACGCCGATGAAACCCTGAGGGACAGCTGGTTCAACCCACGCCGGGATATCGAGGACGGAAGCGACCGTTTTCAGATGGAGAATCACTGGCTGCAGAACCTGCCGGACCTCAATCACAATAATCCTGAAGTCCGCCGATACCTGATCGATATGTCCATCTGGTGGATCGAGCAGACCGGCATAGACGGCTACCGACTTGATGCGGTAAGGC
>CAWZYW010000068.1:0-9045 GCA_963966255.1 uncultured Salinispira sp.
CCCTGGTGCTGGGCACCGACCTGGATGGCAGCGGCAGCGTGGAACCTGGCGAGCAGAGTACGAATATCAGCGCCGGCTACGGTGCATCCAATTTCACCGCCCGAAACAATCGGTTGTATATCGGTGTGAACACCATCGGCGGTAACGGCACTCTTCGCTATTCGGGGATTTACAACACCGTTGAGCAAAATGGCTTGCTCACCGACGGAACCATCGAAATCGATACCACGGGTTTCACCGAATCCGTCGCAGCGAATGACCAGAGCCTGACTATCCGGGTATACGATAGCACCACCAGCGACGATGATGATGCCACCGACGAACTGAGTGACAGCCTTACTCTGAATTTGACCGTCGATAACGTTGATGAAGTGGTACCTAGCATTGCGGTGGCCGATATCGGTAAGGTGTACTCGGAAAGCCAGAGCGACGCCGGAAAGGTGATCGGGGATGTGGCGGATTATGAGGATAATATCGTGATGAGCGGGAATACCCGCCTGGGCCAGGTCCAATACGGCCTCAACAGCCAATTCGACGGGGCGGCATTCGACATTTATACCGCGGCAGGAGGACCTCTCAGCGGGGCCGATTGGAGCTTCGAGTACGATGGAAGCGACTACCTGACCGAGGCGAACGGAAACGTGTTCAACTGGAATTTCTCGTTCAACACCGCGGCGATAAGCGGCATAACCGACAACGACCTGCAGCTGACCTTCACGGTATATGACTTCAATCCCACCGCCAACGGTGGACTGGGCAACCTGGGAAGCGGCAGCCTCACCGTCGATGTCGTTCCGTACATCAGCGATATCCAGCGCAATCCCCTGATATACAACACCGATCGCAGCAAGCGGGGTGTTTTCCCCGTGCAGGCCGGTGAAACGGGGGTTATTATCCACGGTTTTAACCTGAGCGACAGCACCGTTCAGGATGCGGATAACTGGATACGCGTCTATAACAGCGCGCTTGCCTCATTCCAGACTCCGGCGATCACCGCGGCTTCTGCCGACCGGGACCGGCTTACCATCAGTCTGGCCGGAGTCGATCGCTCGGGTTATCTGAGGGTAAGCACCGGCGGAATTTCCGATATCAACATGATCAGCCTCAATTCGCTGGAATACAATAAGGAGGACGACGGAAGCGGAATCGTCGACACCCTCTGGAACGACGACCGATATCTCAGCATATGGGAAGTGGGGGATTTCTTCGATCAATCGGAAAATCCCGAACATCCTTCCATGGATATCCGCGCTTCCAACGGTCGGATCTATGGGGCCTGGAGCAACTACGCCGCATCGGCGGCCTATTATGCCCGGCCCAACAGCCAGGCCACCGGCCGGACCCAGATATTCTCCACCTACGACCCGCCGGAATGGACCGACATGGCAATGGAGCAGGGGGCGAATACCGTGCACAATGTCATCCTCGAAAACTATTATGGCGGGACGACTACAACGGCCTGGGGATTCCTGGCGACGTATATCAACAACGGGACACGTGTGACCCTGGACGATATGGGAGACGACCGGGTGGCGAACACGAACCATGCCGATGGGTTCGATGAACAGCTCTACCAGTTTCAGAATCCGCGGATCGTGATCTCAAATGAGGGGACGAACCAGCGCTACATCGCCTACTACGATGCCTGGGCAAAAGCGGTCAAATATTCAGTCGCGACGGGTAACACCGAAACCTTCACCACGGAAAACGGCAATATGACAAATCAGGCGACGGTGGTCGACGGGATTGATGATTTTGACGACGATCCATCTGACAGCGGGGACGACGTGGGCCAGTATCTCGATATTCAGATCGATCCCGATGACGGGGTGCCGGTTATCGTATATTACGACACGACAAACAAAACTCTTAAGATCGCCCGGGGCCAGAATGCCCAGCCCAACGGCAGCGCTCAGTGGAACGTCGATTTCGTACTCCCGGCCAACTCGTTCAGCGGTCAGTATGTGACCATGAAGGTGGATGATGATGTCGCCTCTCCCACATATGGCGACCTGTTTATCGCGTATTACAAGGTGTCGACCGGCGACCTGATGTTCATCCGGGCCGCCGACGTGGACGGCACCGGGGCCGGAGTGCAGTACAGCTTCGACGCGCCGGTTACCGTGGACAGCGAAGGGGCCGTCGGACCATGGGCTGATATATTCCTGGTGGACGGAAATCCGGTGATTTCCTATATCAATGCCACCCAGGTCGGAACCTTCTCCGGCTTGAAAGTCGCCCGCTATACCGGGGACGGAAGTTCCTGGATAGACGCCGCTGACTGGGAATACGAAATCGTTCCGGCTGCCACGGCGGTGTTCAATAAACGGACGAATATCGTCGGTCTCGATGCGCCGGACGTGACCGCAGATAACTGGGACATCGCCGTGGGCTATGCCAGCGCGACCTTCGATCTGGTATATCGGAAATTGGAGCAGTAAGCCCGGGGGCGACTATCCGGGCGGTTTCAGCCGCCGAGGCTGTTGAGGCTCGTCGTTCAGGGGATTCCCACCCAGCCGGCGGCGCCGAAAACCGCCGCCCGGCTGTCCCGGTCCTCACGGTTTACGAAGGGACCGCTTGAAACCGCCGGGACCCATCCGGTGGAACCCACCAGCACACGGGCGGCCTCAGGGTCGCCCAGTTCGGCCTCGATGGCGGCAAGCGATTCCGCGGTGCTTCTTCGGGGAGTGGTGCGCATCATCATGGCCCGGCCGGTCATCTGATACGTCCTGAAATTCTCACCGGGCAAAATGGCTATGATCTCCCAGGAAAAGCTCAGATCCCGACTCTGGGCCCGCTTCCAGGAAAGGGGCAGAATGAAGGCTCCTGCCCGGCGCTGTTCCATCAGGTCATAGTATGCAGGCTCATCAATATCCTGCCATTCGGGGGAGATGATCCCCGTTTCGGCCCAGCGGTCCAGCAGATGAAACGCATCCGCGAAAAATTCACTCTCCCGCCATGTCGAAGGCGATGCGATAAGATCATTCCACGTTTCCAGCGCTTCTTCGTTCACCGATCCGGTTAAGTCGGTCTGGATTTTTACCAGGATGGGTAATAACAGCACGGGAGCATCGCCGGGGATGAGAATGGGGTAACCATCTCCCTGCCAGCGGTTTGAGGCGATGGAAGCGAATTCCTGGAGGCTGCCGGGTTCCGTATCCAGGGGAATGAGCTGCCGGTCATACACCCACAGCAAGGGGTCTGCGGCAAAGAACCCGGCGCCCGGCGAGGATCGCAGTCCCGGATCGGCGGAAAAGATTTTCAGGTCGGGTCGACGATCCGACTCCTCCAACATATCCGGTTCGAGTTGCGGAAGTTCGCTGGCGATGGTGCTGATCGTGATAATAAAATCAGGCGGAGCCGATATCCGTATTCTCCCCGATCTCTGGGCTATAATGCCGATACCTGCGACGATTAACAGCAGAGAAGTTATGCTGAGGGTGACGATTAACCTGCGGCCTTTTTCCTTCATATTCTGATTATCGGTCATCCGCAAAAAAAAAGGACCCTGGTGAGCAAAGGGACCATATCTGCTTGCCCAAGCACACCCGACATCCTATGCTGGACCGGGAGGCCGAAAATGGATCAGATTCTGCTCGATACCATCATATCCCGCATTCAAGCTGTCCCTTCGGTGGAAGCGGTCATGCTGTCGGGCAGCCGGACCGCGGGCAGCCTGGATGCCCACTCGGACACCGATTTGTATGTGTACTGGAGCGAAGCCGTGGATGCGGAAGTCCGCAGGGAACTGGCAGGGGAGTTCGCTTCCGCGATGGAAATCGACAATCGATTCTGGGAGCCCGAGGATCTGTGGATTCTCAAAGACGAGCAAGCCAGCGCTCATGAACCCGGTGCAAAGCCCGAGAAGGTCGAACTGATCTACCGGGACTACGATTTCCTCCGGGGCGAGCTGGAGCGAATCCACCGGCGATGCGAAGCATGGGTCGGTTATTCCACCTGCATCGCCGCCAACTGGTACACTTCCCAGATCCTCTTCGACCGCAACGGCCGTTTCGCATCCCTCCGGGAGGAGTTTCCCGATGAATACCCGGCGGATCTGGTGCAGAATATCATAAATAAAAATTATCCCATCCTGGCCGATTCTCTATCTTCCTATCATGTTCAAATCGAGACTGCGGTGGCCCGGGGAGATGTGGTATCCGTAAACCATCGGGTGGCGGCGTTTCTGGCCAGTTATTTCGATATCATCTTCGCCCTGAATCGCCGCTGGCATCCCGGTGAAAAGAAACTTGCCAAAATCGTCGATACTTCCGGTCTTAAGGTACCGGACGGATTTGCCCGATCTCTGGACAAACTGCTTTTCTCCGCCGGGACCGCCGATCCTCAGCTTCTTATCTTCATCGGGCTGATGAGCAATCATCTCGGCGAACTGATCCGCCAGGAAGGCTACTCCCTTCCCCGGCTTCGTTCCACCATCGGAGAGGATGCTGAAAACGCGGATGCACGAGCTTCGGAGGGCGAGCTCGGGCATGAGGTGGAAGGCGAATGAAAACCCTGGGCATCATCGGAGGCATGAGCTGGGAGAGCACCGCTGAGTACTACCGGCTGATAAACGAAGGGGTTCGCACGCGCCTGGGAGGGCTTCATTCCGCGGAGCTTCTTATAAAAAGCGTTGATTTCCATCCCGTCGAGCAATTGCAGGTCCGGGGAGACTGGCAGACCATGGGCCGGGACCTGGCAGCCATGGCCGCGGTCCTGGAGGGAGCCGGCGCCGAAGGCATCATCCTGGCAACCAACACCATGCACAAGGTCGCACCGGCCATTGAGGAAATGATCGGTGTCCCGTTTCTCCACATCGCCGATGCCGCCGCCGGGGCCATCCGGCGGGCCGGAATCGAGCGGGTGGGGCTTCTGGGCACGGCCTTCACCATGGAAGAGGAGTTCTACCGCCGGCGCATGACAGAGCGCTTCGGTATCGAAGTGATGATTCCTCCTTCGGAAGATCGCCGCTTGATTCACCGGGTGATCTACGATGAGCTCTGCCTCGGAGAGTGCCGGTCCGATTCAAGAGACGAGTTTGTCCGGATCTGCGAAGACCTGGGGAACGAAGGAGCCCGGGGGATCGTTCTGGGGTGCACGGAAATTCCCCTTTTGATTCAACAGGGGCACCTGAACCTTCCGGTTTTCGATACCACTGCCATCCACTGCGCCGCCGCGGTGGATTTCATGATTCATACCTGATTGTTTCAATTTGGGATTCATCGATTATACTTAAGGCAGGACGGAAATCACAGGAGCGCAGTTGTATACCATTGGTTTGTTCCTCGGATCCACCGAGGATTCCTACGGCCAGAACATCCTCAGGGGCATCCACAACGCGTTCCGGGATCAGCCGGCGCGTCTGCTGTGTTTTACCAGCGGCTCGCTCCGCTCCTACCACGGCTTCGAGGCTCAGCGGAATGTGCTGTATCGCATGGTGGACCGCGACTCCCTCGACGCGCTGATTATCACCGGAGCCATCAGCCATCACATATCCTCAACCGACCTGCAGGGTTTCTGCGCCGATTACTATCCACTTCCCCTGGTCACCATCGAGATCGCCGTGGACGGGGTTCCTGGAGTGCAAATCGACAACCGCAGCGGCATGAAGGAGCTGATGGAGCATGTATTAGCTTCCCACCGCTATAAACAGTTTTTCCACCTGGCAGGCCCCCGGTCCCAGCAGGAGGCCGATATCCGCAGGGAGGAGTTTGCTGCGGCCATGGAAGCCCGGGACCTTGAGATCCCCCCGGGGCACATTATTGAGGGGGATTACACCATCGAATCCGGGCTCAGCGCCGCTGCTGATTTGGCGGACCGCATTGTTCCCGGCGAAAGCGTAATTGTATGCGCTAACGACAGCATGGCCCTGGGCCTGATGGAAGGGCTGCGGGAACGGGGTTTTTCGATACCCGACGACGTGGCGGTCACCGGGTTTGACGACTCCATCGATGCCCAGTATGCTGAACCGCCGCTGACCACCGTGCGCCAGTCGACGGTTCAGCTCGCTGAAAAAGGCGCGAGGCTGGCCCTGGATCTTGTGGAAGGCCGGGTTGAACCTGGCGATGCGTCGATCAAGGTGCCTGCGAAGTTTATCCTTCGGCAATCCTGCGGATGTGCTCCGGAAAGCCCGGAGCTTATGCGGAACGTCGCCGAAGAGCTTGCCGGCGACTCTGATGCCCGGATCCGCCTATCCATGGAGCGGAAATTAAACCAGCTCCGCCTGCTCAGCGAAGCGCTCATCACCAGCATCAGGCTGCCCGATGTCCTGGATGTGCTGGAATATGAGCTGCCCCAGCTGGGCATCAGTTCCTGCTATTTATCGATATTCGAGGATCCCAGCCGGGAAAGCCGGCAGTCCCGGCTGCTCTTCAAGCAGAGAAACGCTGTGCGGGAGCCGCTTCCCCCCGCCGGGGTCAGGTTCGATACCACTATGCTGCTTCCGGGAGGAATAGCCAGTCTGGGAGACGAGGATCGGGTGGTCATCGTCGAAGCCCTGTACTCGAAGGATGAGAAACTCGGATTCGCGGTGTTTATCACCGATCGCTACGCCAGCGCCCTCACCGGCACCATCCGAAGCCTTCTCAGCGGCGCGCTGCAGGCGGTTCTGCTCCTCGACGAGCGCCGTCGCCACGAAAAGCAGTTGCTGGATTATCAGCAGCGCCTGAAAGACAGCAATATCAAACTGGTGAACACCCTGGCTTCTCTCCAGAGCGCACAGGAACAGCTCGCGCAGTCGGAGCAAATGGCGGCCCTCGGAGAACTGGTGGCGGGGGTTACCCATGACCTGCGGACCCCGCTGGGGACAGCATATACTGCGGCGACTCACCTTCGGAGCAGAGGGGTTGAGCTCCAGCGGAAATTCGTCGCGGGGAGCATGACGAAAAGTAATCTCGAAGATCTGCTGTCCCTGTTGGATGAAACCGGGGAAATTCTGAGCAGCAATCTCGAGCGGGCCGAATTGCTACTGGACAGCTTCAAGACGGTGGCCGCCGATCAGACCGGCGGTCAGCGGCGCCGCTTCCGCCTGAGGGAGTATCTTGACAAGGTGATCCTCAGCCTTAAGCCTCAGTGGAAGAAATACCGGGTGGTTTTTCACATCGAGGGAGATGAAGAGCTGGATCTCAACAGTTTACCCGGGGCGATTTCGCATATCCTCGCAACTCTGATCATGAACAGCCTGCGCCACGGTATCGAACCCGATCAGGAGGCGAACATATCCATAAGTTTTTTCCGGGAAGATGAACAGGTTACTCTGGAATACCGCGACAGCGGAAAAGGCATTCCCGGGGATCTCGCGGGCAAGATATTCGATCCGTTTTTTACCACCGCCCGGGAGCGGGGTGGAACCGGATTAGGTTTGAACATCGTGCAGAATCTGGCCCGTACGGTACTCGGCGGTGACATAACTCTGGAAAATCCCGGCGAACCGGGGGCGCTTTTCAGACTGAAGATGCCGATGGAAGGGCTTGCACAGAGCCCGGAGGATCAGGTTCTCGGGTCCTGATATCCGAGTACCAATTCTGAATCGTCGTCGGAACGCGCCTGCTCGAAATCCGGATGATTTCGAATAAAATCGAGAAGGTATTTCTGGTTGTCCTCCAGACCGGGACTGAGACCCGCCAGATTCGATTCGTAATCATCGACGATTCGCATGAGAATCGATCGGTTTTCCTCTGTATGCTCTAATTGTAATGCCTGTAAGATTGCCTTGATATTCGCCATTTTTTTACCTACCCATAATATACCCCGATCTTGCGGAAACACAAACGCAAATAGTACTCAACATCCATGAAGCGGAAAAATGTTTGTATACTGGGTTTTTTGATATTTTCTGTCTACTTTGTTGACATATGAATTCTATGTCGTAGTATAAAAAGAGTGGTAAAAAGTGGGTAAAAACGGGAGAAAGTGGGAGTAGTTAGTGCTTACTGGGGAATATCGAAACAGTCTGGACGAAAAAGGCCGTATTCTGATCCCCGCGCGCCTGCGAAGCGGAATCCCGGGAAACTCGCTGGTTGTCACCCGAGGGGTTGATCGCTGCTTGTGGCTGTTCCCCCCTGAAGAGTGGCGGAATCTGGCATCAAACCTGATGGAAGCGGCCAGTCCCTTCCAGAAGCGCGCCAGGCTCCTCCAGCGGCGGATCATCGCCCCGGCTCAGGAAATCGAGCTGGACAAGGCCGGCAGGTTGAATATACCGGTGACCCTGGCGGAATCCGCGGGACTTCAGCGGGAGTGTATGGTCCTGGGTATCGAGAAATACCTGGAAATCTGGGATATGGAGGAATATCAGAAGTACTTCGACGAAACCGAGGATGAGTTTAGAGAGGCGGCCGAAGAACTGGGAGGGCTCGTCTCCTTTTAGGAGCGCAAGTGGAAATTCAGCACGAGTCGGTGATGCCCCGGGAAATTCTCGAATACCTGGAGCCGAACCGACGGGACGGAATATTTATCGACTGCACTCTGGGAGAAGGCGGGCATTCGGCGCGAATCCTTTCCAACTTTCTTCATATCCGTCTGGCGGCCATCGACGCTGATGAAAAGATCATGGCGAAGGCGAAACAGCGCCTGCGCGAGCATGCCGACCGGACGCAGTTCTACAATATGTACTTCGATGAATTCTTCGCGGACTACCCATTGGAGGAGCCGGCACACCGGATCCTCTTCGATCTGGGCATCTCCGTATTCCATTACGCCGAAAGCGGGCGGGGTTTCTCGTTTTTAAAGGACGAAGCTCTGGATATGCGGCTGGACCCCCACCGGGGCCGCCCGCTTTCTGCGGTTCTCGACGATATCGCCGAACGGGAGCTGATGCAGGTGCTCTTCGATTTTGGCGAAGAGCGCTATGCCCGCCGCATCGCCGCGGCAATAATCGCGGCCCGTGGCGAAGGGACCATCGAATCGTCGCTTCGGTTGGCGCAGATCGTTGAAAAGGCGGTGCCCGCCCAGTACCGTCGGGGTCGCATCCATGCCGCCACCCGGACCTTTCAGGCCCTGCGGATTCTGGTGAACGGCGAGCTCGACCGAATCCGGCCGTCCCTGGAG
>CAWZYW010000069.1:0-8890 GCA_963966255.1 uncultured Salinispira sp.
GGAGCAAAAACAGCACGGAAGCGAACAACAGCCGAAGCCCGGTGCCAGTCTGGAATCCGAGTACCCGGGAGGGAACTATGGTGTAGTAGGCCACGCCATCGCTCCCCTCATAGCGGAATCGTACCATGCGGATCCCGCCCGCCTCAGGCAAGGCAACGGCCGTATGAAGACCATCCTCATCGACGATTTCCCCGTCAATATCGTAAAGTCCGGCCCGCTGGTAGACCGTTTCTCCGTCGTCGAGGATCACGCTGAGGATCCGGCCATTGGGTGAAGGCTCTACCCCGTCCCGGAGAATTTGCTGGAGATCAAGTCGAACCAGATGGGGCAGGGGCTCGAGATTTTCCAGGGAGCCGGCCCGAATTGGGAGAATGAAAAGGTAGGCGCTGATGATGAACAGGAACGGAAAGGCGATGGTGATGATCTGGATATAGAGCAGCCGGTTATACAGATTCACTTGTGTCTCCCCGGGTGAACATATAACCGAAACCGTAGATCGTGGTAAGGTATCGCGGATTCGCCGGATCCTCCTCGATTTTGCGCCGGAGCCGCTGCATGTGGACGCTTACGGTGGTTAAATCACCGTATTTGTTACCCCAGACCTCTTCGTAGAGATCGTTCTGACTCACGGGCTTCCCTTCGTGGTCGCATAGCGCGCTGAGAATGCTCACTTCCTTGGGACTGAGATTCACCCGTTCGCCGTCTTTCTTGAGGATCTGGTCTTCCGCGGCGAAGCGATAGGGTCCGAACTGGATAATCCGCCCCCGGTCCTCCTGCTGGCTCCGCCGCTCCCGGCGCAGATGGGCACGAACCCGGGCGGCCAGAACCTTGGGAGAGAACGGTTTCTGAACAAAATCGTCGGCTCCGTAGCCGAATCCCAAAATCATATCGGCGTCGTCGATCCGCGCGGATACAATGATCACCGGGATATTCCATTTCTTCCGGAATGCCTGGAGAAATTCATACCCGTCCATCCCCGGAAGATTGAGGTCCAGGAGAACCAGCTGGAACTGTTCATCCGCCCTGAGGAGATCGGACCCCTCCTCGGCGCTGGATGCGTGATGGATGTCGATGCCTTCGCGCCTGAGATACAGCTGGATCAGTTCCGCAATCTCCGCGTCGTCTTCAATGACCAATACCTTCGCCTGCATCGCCGTCCTCCGAAGCCTCTATTGTACCAGGATTTGTCTACCAGGAAATGGCTGACTCAATGGCAAATGCCGCGATTCCGTTTTGTGGAAATCGCTCCCGGATCCCATACACCGCGTTACGGATTTCACCTAATGCGCTTACTTCACTGTAAATGATAAACAGCGTATTTTGTTCAGGCCAGACCGCATCACCCTGCCGGGGGCCTTTCGCCCCGCGGCCGGTCACCGGGGAAATACTGGTATAATACAGCTCATCGCCGATGGCGTGCAGGCTATGTTTCATCTCATCTTCGATGGTGGCATCGCAGATGATTTCAATTCTCTTCATCACTGGTCTCCTTCTCTGTCTCGACTTCCGCCGTTTCCTTGCGGGAGAAAATCAGGTGGTACAGCACCGGCACCATTATCAAGGTGGTAAGCGTATTGACCGTCAGGCCGCCGATCACCGTCACCCCCAGGGGCTGCATAAGCGCCGCCCCGTCGCCGGTAAAAAACGCCAGGGGAACCATGGCCAGCACCGTAGTCAGGGTTGTCATCAGGATGGGCCGCAGGCGGGAGTTTCCCCCCTCGAGACAGGCCTCGGTGAGATCCGTGCCCCTCTTGCGCAACAGACTGATGTAATCGACCAGGACGATCCCGTTGTTGACTACGATTCCCACCAGCATAATCACCCCGATAAGAGAGATCATGCTGAATTCCAATCCCATGTACAGGTAGATGCCGATGACCCCAAGGGCCAGCATCGGCATGGCCAGGATGACGATAAACGGCGCCCGCAGCGACTCGAACTGGGCGACCATGACCCCGAAGACCAGAAGGGCCGCCAGCCCTAGGATCATCAGCAGACCGCCGCCGGTTTCGGCGATGTCCTCGATTGCTCCACCGATTTCGATGGATACGTCGGCGGGCAGGATCACCTCGCTGGCGATCAGGTCACGGACTTTCTGATCAACGAAGTTCGCGCTGGCTCCTTCGACAAAGCTTCCGCCGATGGTGACGCTCCGTCTGGCATCCCGATGGTTTATTGCCACGGGACTGTCATTTTCGATAAGGGTGGCGAAGCTCGCGACGGGGATCCGCTGTCCCTGGGCATTGGGGATGATGATCTTGTCAAAGTCCTCCAGGGTCAGGGTGTCCTCTGGCCGCAGCCTAACCAGCACGTCGTAGTCTTCGCCATCGGAGTTGAAGGTGGTGGCGGTCAGGCCCGAGAGCTGGGCCCGGAGTTCATTGGTGATGGCGGTGCTGCTGAGGCCCAGGTCAAAAGCTTCCTGTCGGTCGATGGAGATTTCGATCTGGGGAAGTCCCCGGACCAGATCGATACTGCTGTCCCTCAGCTCGGGGACCTGCTCGTCCAGGAGGGCCTGCACCGCAAGGGCGGTATCGAACAGTTCATCGATATTTCCGTCGCTGGACAGAATTACCGTTACATCACTGCCCCCGGCCAGGGCTCCTCCCCCGCCTACTCCCTGGGTTTCCTGAATGGAGTATTCGATTCCGGGAATTCGAGCTGCGATGTCTTCCAGCTGGTCCAGCATGGCCGCGGAGCTGACCGTCCGGTTCTCCAGATCGGGAAGACCGAGAACCAGCGAACCCTCCCGGGCGCTGGGATTACCGGCGGTCTGGATAAGATTGACGTAACCGGTCATTTCCTGCTCGACGAAGTACTCGATCTGCTCCAGGGCTTCCTTGGTTCTTGCCAAAGTGGTGCCCACCGGAAGTTCAACGCTGACCTGGATGCTTTCGCTGGCCTGGCCGGGCAGGAGATTGATGCCGAGCTTGGGCACCTGGGCGAAGCTGAATACCAGCAGGAGGACCGACACAGCTATGGTGAGCCAGCGGTAATGGAGTGCAGCCTTTAGCACCCCGTGGTATCCCCGGTTGATAGCTTGCAGCCCGTTTTCGATGGCTTGGTCGATCCATCGGAACACGGGATTCTTTATATCCTCATTGCGATGAACCTCGACATGCAGATAGTGACCCGAGAGAACCGGCACCAGAAAGATCGCCACAATCAGTGAGGAGATCAGCGAAAGGATTACCGTGAATGCCAGATCGTTGAGGATAGCGCCGAAGCTGCCGATTTCATCCCCGAAAATCAGGACCGGGAGGAAAACCGCGATAGTGGTGAGAATCGACGCGGTAATCGGTGCCACCATTTCCTGGGTGCCGAATCGGGCGGCGGCCTCAATGGGCGCTCCGGTCTGGCGGTATCGGAATATATTTTCCAGGATAACGATGGAGGCGTCGACAATCATGCCGACTCCCAGGGTCAGCCCGGTCAGGGCGATAATATTGAAGGTCTTGCCGGCCAGGCTCATCCCCAGAATCGTGATAATAACGGAGACGGGGATTGAGATGGCGACGATCAGGGTACTTTTTATCTGACGCAGGAATATCAGCAGCACCAGAACGCTGAACAGCACCCCGAGGACCGCGGCATTAAGCACCTGCTGCAGCGACTGCACGATGATGCCCGAAGAATCCGAGAGAATCGAGAGCTCAATGCCCTCGGGCAGCACCTGCTGCAGATCCTCGACGGTGGCGGTGAGATTCCGGGCTACTTCCACGGTGTTCGAACCGCTCTGCTTGTAGGCCAGGAGGTTGATGCCCGGTTCGCCGTTGACCAGGACCCGGGAGTTTTCCTCCTCCAGGGCATAGCGCACATCGGCAATGTCCCGGAGAAACACCGATCGCTTTTCCTGACCGACGGGAATGACGGTGATCTGGGTATCGCGTATATCGTCCAGGCTGTCGAATGAGCCGGTGGTGGTAATCAGGAGATCCCGGTCCCCGGAAGTGAAAGAACCCGCACCAAGGCTCCGGTTCTGGGAACCGAGTACCGAGGCCACCGCCCCGGCACTGAGGCTGTAGGCTGAAAGCCGGTCCTGATAGAGGGCGACCTCGATGAGGGTCGCCCGATTCCCGGTGACATCAACCTGGGCCACTGAGGGCACCTGTTCCAGCCGGGGCCGCACCAGTTTATCGGCCAGTTCGGTCAGCTCGTCGAGGTTCCGGTCGCCCTGAATCACTACCTGCATCACCGGTTCCGCGTTGGGGTCGAACTGACGCACCACCGGTTTCCTCGCGTCAACAGGAAGGGAGTTGGCGATTTCGTCGATTTTCCTTCGCACCTCGTCGGCGTTGGCATCGGCATCACCGCCCCAACTGAATTCCAGGATGATCAGGCTTAATCCCTCTGATGAGGTGGAGGTCAGCAAATTCAATCCGGAAATGTTGAGCAGCGATTCCTCCAATTCGTTGGTAATCGCCGTCTCGACTTCTTCCGGGCCCGCCGCGGGGTATGCGGTGGTTACCGCCACAAAGGGAGGGGAGAGATCCGGCAAGAGGTCGATGGGAATGTCACCAACGGTAAACAGCCCCACCAGGACCAGAAGGACGAACACCGTCACGACAGTCATGGGGCGGGAAAGGATGGTCTTGATCATTGCTCACCCCTTCGAATCAGATTGGCCAGATTCCCTTCCGGAGCGGCGCCTTCCTCCTGCCCCACGATTCGGGCTGCTGCGCCGTCGCTGAGCAGGGTCTGCCCGGCGGTCACCACCAGGTCGCCATCGGCCAGGCCGCTGAGGATCTGGACCAGTCCGTCGATCCGCAGGCCGGTTTCAACCGGAACCAGGTCGACGGTATCGCCGTTTACTCGGTACACCGCGCTGGTTCCGCCACGTTGCAGGAGAGCCTGCTCGGGTACCCGGACAGTATCTTCCTCGCTTCCGGTGACGATGGTGAGGTTGGTTAGCATGCCGGATTTAAGAATTCCGACGCTTTCGTTCAGAGAAATGGTGATTTCCATGGTTCGCGAGCGGGCATCGATCACCGGGGAAAGCTCGGCGACCCGGCCGGTCACCACCCGCCCGGGGGCTGATGCGACTTCCACGTAGACCCGCTGACCGGGTTCGACCTTCCACACATCCCGTTCGGCCACCTGGGCGACGATTTCCAGGCTGCTGAGCTGGGAGATCTGAAACACCGGCATCGACTGGGCTACGGTGGCCCCGATTTCGCTGACGATCCGGGTGACGGTCCCGGAGATGGGGGCCCGGATCGGACTGGCCACGAAGGTGGAGCCAGGCCGAGACGAATCGACGCTTCCCAGTATCTGGTCGCGGCGGACGAACTGGCCCACCCTGACGTCGACGGATACCAGTTCGCCGGCGGTGTCGGGAAGGACGTCCACCGTTGAGGAAGCTCGGACATCGCCGTTTAAGCGCAGGTATTCCTGCAGATCACCGGTGGTGGCCGGCGCGACTTCAACGGGGTTTGCCGCCCGTTCCCCTCCCCGGGCGTCCGCGGGATCCGCGGCGTTCGCTCCGAAGCGGGGAGCCAGGAAGAAGAACGCCGCGCCAAGGCCGGCGATCACGATAACGGTTATGATTGCTTTTCTGTGTTTCATAATCCACCTCATTGTGCGACGTCGAAGTCGCGATTGAGTAAGTATTCGAGATCGAATACATAGCTGAGATATCGATACTGTTCGTTCAGGAGGTTCAGTTGGGCCTGCCGAAGCTCGTCCTCGGCCAAATCCACGTCGAGCTGGCTGCGGGAACCGGCGTTGTACGCCTCTCCCACCAGGGCGGTATTGCGTTCGTTAGTGCGCAGGGTCAACTCCAGGGTGGTAATGCTGCGCAGTGACGAAGACAGGGATTCAAGGGTATTGGCGATTTCCACCTCGCCCAGGTCGCGGATTGCCTGTTCCTGCAGCTGCAGGGACCGGATAGAGTTCTCGAGCGCTTCCTGGTTCACCCGGGCAGCGGATCGGGGCAGATAGCTGGCCAGGGGAACGCTGACGGTCAGTGAAAGGCTGCCGCCATCCACCCAACGGTCGGACCATTCCTGGCTGAAGAGATCGGACCACTGTTCTCCGTTATAGGGATCCACCAGCGAGGGGGAGAAGGATCCGGCGAGAACCAGGCTCGGCAGGAAATTGGCGTGAAAATCGGCGGCCTTCTGAATCTCCGCCAGTTCGATAAGCCCCTGCTGGGATCTCACATCGAAACGCTGATCGACGGAAAGCATATCGTCGCTCACCGCCACTTCGCTGACGTTAATTTCACCAACGAGTTCGATCTCCAAATCCTGATCGATTCCCAGGCTCTGTTTGAACAGGCTCATGGCGTAATCGTAGTTGCGCTGGGCCTCGCTGATAATCGGACCCATGTTCTCGTAGGCCACCTGGGCATTCAGCACCGCAATCTCAGGGACAAAGCCGTTCTGGAAATCCGTCAGTGTCTGACGATAGCGGGCCTCCATGGTATCCCTGGATTCGCTGAGAATTTCAATCTGCTCTTTCTGCAGGATAAGGGCGTAAAAATTCTTTTTTAAATCCCGCTCAAGGCGTTTTGCCGCTTCCTCGTATGAAATCAGGCTGGCGGCATAATCGGCTTTCAGAGCATCTATGCCGTCGAAGATGGCCAGTGAGATGGCAAGGGAACCCGAAAGGGAGAGGTTCAGCACATTGGAATTCACCGAATAGCTTTGGGTAATCACACGATCATATACGCCGGGTCTGGGAACGGGGAATTCCGAGGTCGGATCCGGGAACAGAAGCGTGCCCTCTTCAGCACGATTGCTTCGAAGCAGCGTGGTATCAAGCCGAAGGTCGGGGTAAAACACGTTGAATGCACTGTCCAGAGCGGTGCGCTTGTTCTGAACGTTCAGCTCCGCGATACGGATACTCAGATTCTGCTCCAAACCCCGTTGGATAACCTCATCGAGGGTAAGGCTGAGATCCTGAGCAAACACAGCGAACGCTATCAGGCCGGTCAGAATTCCGGTGAGGACCGTTTTTCTTCTCATGGGAACCTCCTGGTGGTATGCAGAAGGTATCCTCAGTGGATGAAAATCAGAATAACGGCGGATCTACATCGAGATAAACAAAACGTTTAAATATCATCGGGAGGGATTATCATTTCAGTTCGTGGGGTTTCCCGGATCCGAACCGGATCAGTTATTATCTTTTCGCTCAGCCAGCAGTTTCCCATAAGTAATCTCAAGGCTCCGGCGCAGGGATATCTGTTCCTTGATTACTTCGTTGGCATTGGTCAGCTTGCCGGCCAGCTTGCGGATGATTTTCACCGCGAAGTCCGGTTCCCGCCGGATTTTCTGAATCAGTTCGCTCTGGTCCAGGGCGATGAGCTCGGCAGGTTTGATGGCCACGGCGGTAGCGCTCCGCGGGGTACCCAGGAGCAGACCCAGTTCACCGAATTCGTCGCCCTTTACGCTGTTGGTCAGGATGATTTTCTCAGAATTGAGCTTCATGGAAATTTCGATTTCCCCGTCCATAACGAAATACATAAAATCGGGGCTGCTGTTTTCGGCAAAGAGGGTTTCGCCGGCTTTCAATTTCAATTTTTCCAATATGTCCTCCGGATGCGCTGGGTCAAGCTGTAGTATAATTCTCACTGATTCTGTTCGCCAGGAAAAATGATGAGTAACAGAAAATCCCCGCCTGCCGGTTTAATTAGTATCAACCCGCGTATCGGAGGCTCGTATATGACTAAAAACCAATCGCTGATCCTGCTGGCACTCGCCGCAGCGCTGCTCCTCGGTTCCTGTGTTTCGGTAAATCACCTCGACGAATACCGCTTTGAGGGCAGTACCATGGCACCGACAATCTGGGCCCCCGAGTTCGCCGACGTCCATCTATCCCGGGGAAACATTCCCGGCTCTGAAGACAGCGTACTGTTGGGCATCCTTGAAATCGGGGCCAACGTCGCCGTTGGCATACAGGAACAGAAGCTGGAAACCCGGCTGAACGAAATCCTGCGCGGCGATGATCTCGCCCTGGCACTGGAAACTGAATTCGTTCCCGACACCGCCGCGATGCTCGGTGCCATGACCGTAGACCGATTCGCCGACGCCGACTATCTGCTCGAAGTGGAAGTCCGGGAATACGGCCTTACCTCGGCCGGCGGAGTCCACATGGAGATAAGCGTGGATGCCCGGATCATTCACCGTTTCTCGGGACAGACCGCCTGGCGCCGACGCCTTTCGGTCAGCGAACCGGCGAGCCCGGGTTATTTCGGCATCAATGAATATCTGGGAACCGCAATCAGCATCGCGGCCCTTGAACAGCTCAGCGACGAAGCCCTGCAAAACGGGTTCGATCGCCTGAGCAGACAGGCGGCGGCTAATCTGTCAGAACGTTTCCGCCGGGATTATTTCAAAGCGCGGAGCCGATGACCCATCGTTGAATTTTCGCCCCGTTGAGATACAATATCGCACAGGAGTATACATATGGCTGAAGGCAACAAGTTATTTCTCGGAATTGCGGCATTTTTCTTCCCACCCCTGGCGGTAGGCATCAAGAAGGGATTCAGCGGGACCCTGCTGCTGAACATTCTCCTTACCCTCTTGGGCTGGCTCCCTGGATTTATCCACGCACTGATCGTGGTCTTCTGAATACAAAGTTCACCGCTTCACCCCACCGCCGCTTCATGATAGGCTGAGGTATGGACATGTTCTGGACCGACCTTCCCATCGAAGACGGCGGTGAATTACGTTACCGCCTGGATGAAATGCAGCTTATTATCCGGCAAAATGGCGACGAACTTACCCTGGCCAGCCTGGAAAACAATCAGGAAGAGCCCCCCGCCGAAGAAATACCCTGGAGCCGCTTTGTAACCGGCAGCCAGGACATCAAGATCCGCCTGACCCCCCGAACCCCCGATAAACCGGTGGTGGTAAATCCCGAACATCCGGTGCAGATATTGCCCGGGCAA
>CAWZYW010000070.1:0-8676 GCA_963966255.1 uncultured Salinispira sp.
CATGATGTGGCCGTTACACCTGAGCATACCCAGGAGCTACCGGCCCGCCGAGGGCAGGGTCGAATTTTTTCCGCTCATTCTAATTCAGCGCGCTTCCACGCTGAATTGGTACACCCCCCTGGTACTCTGGCTTGGGACCCGCAGTGCTGCCGCTCCGGCAGTGGCGTTCCTCGTCACGACACCCCTGCTGACCAGTCATATCTACGAGGCACGGAGACAAATCCCCCCCCAGGCCCACCAGCTCTTTCGGATTTATAACCCGCGCAGAGCGGTACTCTGGCGGGAGCTCTATTTGCCCAGGCTGTTGCCCGCCGTGAAAACCAATATCCATCTCGGGATCATGACTGCCATTAAGAGCGCGATGGTGGCCGAGTGGTTTGCCGCCCAAAACGGATTCGGGCGGGTGATCAACACCTACTACCAGTTCTTCGATATCGAAAGCTTTTTTGTATGGGCCCTTCTGTTCCTGCTGACCATGGCATGTCTGTCGCTGGCAATTCGCTGGACGGTTGATCGGCTGTTCCCGGATTTCCTTCCGCCGAGTCAGCCTACTTCAACTCCAAGCCGCGCCCCCGCGAGCACCCCCCGATGGCACCAGGAAACACACAAAGCAGATAATCAGCAAAAGGAAATACGCGCCTGCGAACTGACCATGGCATTTAAATCCCGTACGGTATTCTCCGCGCTTAATCTGCAGATACGGGCTACTGAGCCGGTCATTCTCAGCGGACCATCGGGTTGCGGTAAAACCACCCTTCTCAAGACCCTCAGCGGACTGTATCAGCCCGTATCCGGCCAGCGCAATCTGCCGGATCGAAGTGTGCTGCTGTTTCAGGAAGATATGCTTCTGGAGCACCGGGATGCGTTGGGAAACGTCATGCTCCCGGCTTTTCCCGGCTGGAATCCTCAGGATGTTGAACGGGCCCGGGAGTGTCTGGCGCTGTGGGGCCTGGACGGATGGGATCACCACTATCCCCATCAATTATCGGGCGGCATGCGCAAGCGTCTGGCCATGGCCCGGGCGTGGTTCTACCGCCCGGAGGCTATTCTTCTGGATGAACCGTTTATTAACCTCGACCGGGAAGCCCGGCAGGCTCTCTGGGAGCGCTTCTTCGCCCTTCAGGCAGCCAGGCCCCTACCGGCACTCATAGTGACCCACTATCCTGAGGAACTCAAGGAGATGCCCGCAAGAATGCTAAGCTGGGAAGATCTGCAGCCCGCAGCTCCCTACACCTCTTCTTCCTGAGTGACGGCGCCGTTTAACTTTATCGGAACGATAGCCGGCACCCGTGCCTGATAATCAGCGTATTCCGGATATTTGCCGGCGGTTATTGATTCAGTGAACCAGGTAGATACTAAGAACAACATACTGAGAACAACCGGTCCGGTCAGGCTCCAATGAAGGAGATATCCTCCGTGGGCCGCGCCGAAGAGGAAGAAGCTCCACCAGACTCCCAGTTCACCCAGGTAATTCGGATGACGCACCAGCGAAAACAGTCCCGAACTCAGAAACCCCCGCGAAATATCCGCCTGATGTTCTACCGTGGTAATTACACTTCCATCGGCCTGCGCCCGATGTTTCGCCTTGTGGAAATTCCACTGCTGCTGATCGGCTACCGTCTCGATAAGAAGGAATGCTAAAAAAAGGACCACCGCTGCAATTCCCAGCCTTGGGTTCTGCGAACTTCCTGAAAGCCTCACCGCGGGAGCCGTAAATAGAATAAGCAGGCCGATCTGGAACATTGAGATGAACAGAAGATTAAAAAGTTGCCAAAAAAATGGATGCGCGATTTTTTCCTTTAGTATGGGCCATCGGTAATCCTCAGTGCCGCTATATCCGCCCTTTCGCGCGAAATTGTAGGTAAGCCGTGCTCCCCAGATGGTGACCAGAAACGCACCAGCAACAGACCATCCATTCAGTCCTGATTTAAGGGCGTATATCCATGCGTAAAGAATCGGTGCGGTGCTCCATAATCGATTAACCCATGAATAATCATCGGTGATCAATCCAAACAGAAAGGCCGAAAGAGCGAGGGACGCGGAAATCAAAATAACCAGAAACAGCGCACGGCTTTCGCTGATAATCTCGCCGGGCAATAGTCCCGTTATTAAGAAGGCTGCAATGAAAAAAAAACCGATTGCAAGAACGAGCAGAAGGACGAATGAACGCATGGGCACCTCCAGGGTGTAGTGTATACTGTGCCCCAAAGCTTGTTAAACCCCGGAACAGACTTAAAAAAGTGCCCGGGGAGATCCGGAAGAAGCTTTTTTTTCCTGCTATCAGGGACATTTCAACAAGCTTTGGGGCACTCAACCCAGTGTAAAAGGCAATATGCATTTTGTGAACGCCCGTTTACCGCACACGAAAAACCTAATACACTGAGAATATGAATGATTTTATCGGCCTCGGCCTCTCGTACGTATATATTCTCCTGTCAATGGCCACCGCGACCCTGCTGCTTCGCTGGGAGAAAGTAGACTCACGGACCGCGCGGAAGATAATACACATAGCCGTCGGGCACTGGTGGTTTATTGCCATGTACAGCATGGAGGCCACTGCTGTCGCGGTGATCGGTCCAGCCAGCTTCATCATCATCAACTACCTCATCGCCCGCTTTCACCTGCTCCCGGCTATGGAGAGTCAGGGCTCAAATATGGGAACGGTGTATTACCCAATCAGCCTCCTGGTGCTTGTACTGCTGAGCTGGCAGTGGGGCATGCCGAAATGGATTGGTGCGATGGGAATCATGATAATGGCATGGGGTGATGGGCTCGCAGCGCTGTCCGGCCAGCTGGCAGGAGAAAAAACCCGGGAAATTCACATCTTCGGCAACCGTAAGACCTTCGCCGGCAGCCTCGCCATGGCGGCAATCTCCTTCCTGGTGGTGCTGATCCTGCAATTCGTTTTTTTCCGGCCCATCGGTATTGTCGCTATCTTGACGATATCCTTGGGGATGAGCATCCTATCTACCCTGGTCGAATTTATAACGCCATTTGGGGTGGATAATATCACCGTACCTTTGATCAGTTCTCTGTCGTACTGGCTGCTGGTGAGTAATATATATGCTGTTTGAATTGGATGCACAGGCTCTTCTCTGGCGGATAGCCGGTACGCTGGTGGCAAATCTCCTGCTCGCGCTGTTCGCCTTCTTCCGCAAGTCCGTGGACCGCTCCGGTGCCGTAATGGGGTTTATCCTCGGTTCCCTGATATTTTTGGGCGGCGGGCTCCCTGCATGGGTGGTGCTGACGGCCTTTTTCCTATCTTCTTCAGCCCTCAGTAAAGCAGGCCGTAAGAAAAAAGCGCGCCTGGAAAGCCTGCACGAAAAAGGGCATACCCGGGACGCCGCGCAGGCATTCGCAAACGCAGGCATCGGATCACTGGCAATGGGCATATACGCTTTTTTTCCCTGGGCGCCGCTGCTTCACATATTCACCGGATCAATGGCGGTAGCCACCGCAGATACCTGGTCGAGCGAGCTTGGCGTGCTCAGCCCCGGCGCTCCGCGATCAGTCCTGAGTTTCAAACGGGTTGAACCGGGAACCAGCGGTGGGGTTACGGTCCTGGGAACTGCGGCATCGCTGGCAGGAGCTTTACTGATATTCGCCAGTTCCCTCGTCTTCTACCGATCACAGGGCATAGTCGGAGCCAGCCTTGAAATCGCCGTGGCGATCTGCCTCGCCGCTCTGGCCGGCAGCTTTATCGATTCGGTCCTGGGAGCCGAGGCTCAGGCCCTGTACCGCGACGACGAGGGCAATCTCACCGAAAAACCTAACGGTAATCTGGTTAGGGGAATATCCTGGCTCAATAACGATGTGGTGAACCTTATATCTAATTTCCTTGGAAGCATTATCTGTGTTCTGATAATCTCGATATAAGATTACAGTGCCCCGAAAACAGCTGATATCGGTCAGTTAATTGCTTTAGCAGGTCTACTATGCAGCTGCGAAGCAGGATTTATATACAAGATCCAAGCTAAGTATCCTCACATAATAAACTTACATTTAGAAAATCAGCTGTTTTCGGGGCACTTGATATCTAAAATGGTCCGTAACCGATACTCACGGCAATAAACATAAATATCAGCGATAAGGCCGCCATAAAGAACTGCAGAAGCAATGTCCACCGAATCCATTTCACATAAGAAACTACCGTAAAACTCAGGGCTATGAGCAGCAGCGGGTTGGTAGGGAAGATCATATTGCTGAATCCGTCGCCGTATCCGAACGCCAGCACCGCCGTCTGCCGGGTAATGCCGACCAGGTCCGCCAGAGGTACCAGTATGGGCATCATCAGGAATGCTTTGGCGGAGGCCGACCCGATGAAAAAGTTCATCACAAGGGTAATCAGGTAAACCAGGAGTACCGAGCCGAACGGAGACGCCTGTTCGATTGCTCCGGCGGCCATGAACAAAAGAGTGTCGGTGACCATACCCGAATCGATGATGTACTTGACCGAGTATGCCAGCATGATCAGAAGGGCCCCGGGAATGATGTTTTTCCCCCCCGCGAGAAAAATTCCCAGGATTCGAGAGAACCGGTGTCTGCTGAGGACCCCCGCGCCGAAACCGCCGATAAGGAACATAAGGCCCATCAGGGGAAAAGCGAGAAATCCGAGGTCCGGAAAAAAGGCCACCGAAAGAACTACAAGCAGGGCGATGCCAATCCAGACTGAAAACCAGGTAAGGCCTCGTCGTACCTGCTTGGCCTGTTCCGGCTCGAAGCTTTTGCTCTCCCGAATTTCCAGCTTACGGTCTTCCTGATAGATAATACTTCGACCGGGATCTTCTTCGACCTTCCGGGCATGTCGATACACAAACCCGTACACCGCGGCATATACCAGCACGAAGAAGATAATCCGCAACCAGGCGCCGGAGAAGATCGGAAGATCCGCGATGGTCTGGGCGACCGCTATGGTGAAGGGATTGGAAATGGCCGCAGACAGGCCGAAGGCCATGGGCAAAAGGCTCATGCCCAGCCCGGTCAGACTGTCCCAGCCCAGTCGGCGGGCCATCGGTACCACGAAGATGATAACCGGAACCAGACCTTCGTAAATCCCGAGGAGTGAAGGCAGAGCCATAAAAAGAAGGATCACCACCCCCATGAGCAGATAACGGGATGCCTTGAAACGATCGATGAGAATCTGGATGAGCATATCCATAACATGGATCTGTTCGAGGATGGTGATTGATCCGCCGACGGCAAAGAGGAACAGGATCAGGGTTATCAATGTGACATTGCCTTCGGTAAACAGAATTTCCACCGGTGCGGTGAACCATCGCCAAAACGGATAATCCGGTTTCTCAACCACCTGATAACTTCCCGGGGTGATGAGCACCCGCCCGTCTACGCTGATTCGTTCGTAGCTGCCGGACTCCAGCACCACGGTGAGAAGGCCGCTGACCAGCATCAGGCCGAGCAGGATAACCACCGCCATGATAAACGCGGCGGCACCGATTTTTACCGAGGTATTCATTCCGGCGGGACCGGATCCTGGCTTGGAGGTCATTGCGATACTCCTGTATTTTCACCGGGCGCACCGGCGGCATGTTGTAGGTGTCGGGCGTAAAAGCCGACCATCCTGAAATAGTTTGCTTCAGAAATTCGCTCATCCGGCGCGTGCAGCAACTCGAGTTCCCGGGAGTTCAGGAGCATCGGGACAAATCGATAGACCTCATCGGCCAGATGGGCGTAGTATTTGCTGTCGGTGGCGCCGGTCATCAGATAGGGGAGCGCGGCAAGCAAGGGAGTGCTGTCTCCCAGGGCCCGTTCCACGGAATGCAGGAATGCGTCGGTTCCGCCGCCCTGAGGAGGGACCACCGCTTCATTGGCATCGTCTTCATTTTGGAGGCTCACGCGAACCGACTCATCAGCGATGATCCTGCGAAACCTCGTCAGCATCAGGGGAATTTGTTCTCCCGGTGCGAGCCGTACATTTATGACGGCCCACGCCCGGGTGGGAAGTATGTTTTCCACATCGGATGCTCCGGCCATGGTAGGCGCGATGGTGGAATGAAGCATGGCCCGGGTACTGTCTTTCTGCGAGAGGATTATCTTGACCAGAGGAGCAAACAGCCAGAGATTTGCCATGACGAGCTTAAGACCGAATCCCATATAGGGGGCACTTCGGATGAAGAAGCGTTTCATGGTCGGCGGAATACTGGAAGGCCGGGGACCGCGCTCCAGTCGGTCCACTGCCCTGGACACCCGACCCAGGGCGGTCCGGGAACCCGGTGAGGAGGAATGACCGCCGGAATCCTCAGCCTCCAGGAGAATGTTTGCATAGCCCTTTTCGGCGACGCCAACCAGGGCAGCATTACCCCGGACCCCCGGCACCATGTTCTCCGCGATGATCCCTCCCTCGTCGAAAACCCAGGCGAAGCGGATGCCCCGCTCTTCGAACCAACGGGCCATGGTCCGGGCTCCCCGGAGGCTGGAGGTTTCCTCATCGCCGGCGAAGGCAAACCAAATGTCTCTCGAAGGAACGAATCCATCGGCGTGAAGTCGCGCTGCAGCTTCCAGCAGGGCCATCAGGCTGTTCTTAGTATCCAGTGTTCCCCGGCCCCAGACATAGCCTTCAGCCCTTCGGGCTTCGAAGGGCGGATAGGTCCATTCCTGCCCTTCAACCGGTACCACGTCATAGTGGGCGGTATAGAGCAGCGGTAAATACTCCGAAACACCCCGGGCGGGCCAGCGGATGGTAATGCCGTATACTCCGAAGCGTTCAATCTCGCAGTCGGCAAGCAGATCTGCGAATTCCCACTGGAGAAAATCCTGAAATTCAGCAAAGCGGTCTTCATCGTTCCTTGAATACTCGCTATGACTCATAGTGGGAATGGCGATGGCCCGTTGGAAACGGGAAATCAAAGCCTCCGAGTCCGGAGGCGTTTCTGGCTTCGTGCCCAGAGAAAGCGGGTCCCGTCGGCGGAGTAACAAGGCACGCCCGAGAAGCAGGGCCACGAGAGACAACAAGATGCAGGAAAATACCATCAGAAAAAGAGACCAGGACATTGCTGAAGTGTATGGTGAAATGCCGGTCTGCACAAGGACGGGAGCGATTTGAAAATATCTGCTATACTGCTATATGGCTGCAGGATATTCTTCAGGCCCGATTAAAGACAGTGGATTCATGCGACTTTTTTTCGGCATCATCTTTGCTTTTTTATTCGTCTCGTGCTCTGAAGCTTCAAGGATTTCGAAGATCGAGGAAACTCAGACAGAGCCCTTGGATGGATCGCAGTTTTCATCTTCGGAGCTGGCGCGTATCGCTGAACTGCGTGCCAACGGCGGATTAAGAGCCTTGACATCGGTAAAAGCCGGAATTTACCTGGAAGAAAACGACGGGAGTATAAGCGGTTTCCACTACGGATTGCTGGAATCATTTTCGCGCTGGATGGAAGTCGATCTCATCGTCGATATAAATCCGCGTTTCAGCGCCTATTTCGAGAGAGACGGAATTCTGCCACCGGAAGTCCTCGATGGAAGCGTCGAGGCATACGTCCCGGATGCCATTGAGGCCTATGACGTTCTCGCTGCGAACTTCACCATTCTCCCATGGCGGGAAAATATCCTCAGGATGGTGCCCCTGTATCCTGCCAGGGTCATGCTTATGATCCGCAGCGACAGCGGTATCAGTGAGCCGGCGGATCTTGCGGGCAAGCGGGTCGTTACCCGGCAATCCACCTCGTATGAGCGAATACTACTTGAACTCAGGGAGCAGCAGGGCATAGATTTCGAAATCAAATACAGCGAACAGGATTTTCCGGACGTACTTTTGGCAAACGAGGCCGATGCCGCCGCGGTGGACAGCGAAGTGGCGATCCTGAATATCAGGGACCGCAGGGATCTGTCCATCAGCGTGGAACTCAGCGAAGCTCAGCTCATCGGCTGGGCTTTTAACCCTGAAGATCCGATTCTCGCCGGTCTTTTCCAGCGCTTTATTTCCCAATCCTATAGGGAAGGCCTGGGTGATCAGCTCTGGTATCGGGAATATCGGATATCACTGAGCGATTACGCCGATCTGATCGGATACGAACTGAGGAACCTGTATTAGGAAACAAGAGCATCGTAGTCCGGTGTCACCGTAACGCTACTCGCCGTCGGTGGTGAACCCTTTTACCGTGTCATACAGTCGACGGATGCCTTCGCTATTGGCGATTATCGAGGCCTCCGTTCGGCTAAATACTTCCCGTTGCTCTACAATTGACCGATATACTTCATCGACCGATGCTTCCGCTTCCACCAGCGCCTTCACCAGATCATCCAGGCCGCCGCTGATGCTGCTTATCCGCTCATCGGAGGTTTTTGCAGACTCGGTTATTCCCCGGGAATCCCGGACTAATTCGTCGAGATGGGAACTCATAACCGCGGACTTGTTACCTAGTTCGGTGATCACCGAAATGGTTTGCTGGAGACCTCCGGTCAGCTGATGCAGGTCCTGAAACGACTCGGACATCTTCGCCGACGTTTCCCGGGCCTGCTGCTCGGTCAGGTTGATTTCATCTACGATCGTTTTGATGGAAGTATCGATATTCCGGGAATTTTCACCGGTCATTTCCGCAAGACCCCGAATTTCACCGGCGACCACCGCAAAGCCCCGGCCGGAATCCCCGGCATGGGCCGCTTCGATGGCGGCATTCATGGCGAGAAGATTCGTCCGTTCGGCGATATCATTAATCA
>CAWZYW010000071.1:0-8628 GCA_963966255.1 uncultured Salinispira sp.
GATCTGAACCAGTATCAGATCTCCGAGCATTGCGGCATCCAGCTGATAGAAGCGGCGGGGGATGGCGAGGTAGAACGGAAGAAATACCGTTCCCGCGCCGAGAAGGTTGGCAACGGCGATATAACTCCGGAGGTTATGGTCGGTCCTGAGAATTCCGGGAATTCCCCGGAGCACCGTAAGCAGCTTCCCGGAGCCCGGCGGGTTCTCCCCAGGAACCCCGGCAGCGGGAGCGATGCCTTCGGCACTTCTCTCGGCGATAATCCAGAAACCGATACTTGCCAGGAGCAGGGTTCCGGCTGAAAGGCCGAACAGCAGCGGGTAGGCTCCATCCCTTCCCACGGCGGAGAAGATCAGCCGGGTCAGCAGAGCTGAAGCCAGGGTGCCTACGGATATTATGGCCTGGCGCTTCACCACAAATCGCTTGCGGTAATCACCGACGAAACTCTTGCCCACCAGGTCAAGATACGATATTCCCGCGAAGGCTCCGCTTACGGTGAAGATAAGGAGACTGAAATAGAGCATCGTCAAAAGCAGCGGCAGGGAACTCTGCGAACCGTACAGGATGATCAGCGTCAGCAGCCCCAGGGCGAACACCCTCAGATATATTCCCAGGAGAAGCCAGGGTTTTTTCCGCTTTCGCGTGTGCAGGAAACCGGCGAACAGTAATTGCCCGGCCAGAGGAACCCCGATCATAATTCCCGTAAGGATTCCGAGATGAATATCATTACCGCCCACCGAGAGGATCAGAGACGGGAGAACCGTATTGATATCGGTGAAGGTAACCGTGACAGCGAGCAATGCCGCGTGCCATAGGAAAGCGAATGTATTCGTTCTCAGCTTGGAAGACGTTCCGATCTGCATACCGAATTATACTCAACCGGGATCGTGCGGATAAGCCCTTTCCGCCCTTCCCGCCGCCCGATATACTTGAGAAATGCCACTGTTTCCCCGTTCCGACGGGCACCTGCTAAAAAAACTGCCTCATGCGCTTCGCATCCAATCCATTCGCTCTCCCCGGCGCTCGGATTCCGTGGCGTTTATCCGACAGGAGTTCGATATTACCGAAACCATCGAATTCATCAGAAGCTATAACCAGGATCCAGACCGCCGGCCCGATCAGAGCATAAGCCTTTTCTATCTTCTTGCCTGCTCAGGGGTGAGAATGCTCACCCGGCGCCCGGAGATGAACCGCTTTATCTCCTCAAGCCGATTTTATCAGCGACGTGAAATCAGGATTTCTTTTGAAACCCGAAGGACCATCGCTGATGAACCCCTGATGGTCAGCTTTTCCGCCGATCCCCGGGCAGCCCTTCCGGAAATCGCCGGTCAAATACGAAGCGGAATCAGAGAGACCGTAGCGGAGCCAGCGCGACCCCGCCGATCAAACCCCATCCCGATACCCCATCGGCTACGAAAATTCGGTGCCGTCATATTCAGAGCCATGGACTCTGCGAACCTGATACCTCCCGGCGCCATGCGTCATGACCCTGATTTTTCCAGTGTGAAAATCTACACTTCCGGCGGAACCGCTCCGGAAGCTCCCCTGTACCCTCCGGAAAACCGGGGAACCTGCGGAATTACCGCGGTCCTGGGAACGATGCGCAAGGCGTGGCGCTTCGATGAAGGAGGGAGGAAGCAGCGCAGAGACCTGGTGCAGCTTACCATCGGATACGATCGGCGCATCGCCGACGACCTCTATGTGGAAGCTTCCATCGATCTGCTCCGGCATCTGATTCAGGACCCGGAGCCGCTCCTGTCATCAGACTGATCAGTCCAATGCGCCTGAAGGAGTGAATATCCATTCGTCATGACTTGAAAGGTCTGGATTCAGGGAATACCCTGCAACCGTCGAGCTTCGAAGATCCCCAAGATTCATTCCCGGGCTGCTGAGAATATGGCGGGCCATGGCTCCGCGCAGCTGTTTCGCCGTGGCGCTTACCGTTCGCCAGGCGCTCCGGCGCCACTCCCGGAAATCAATGCGGAGGGTTGCGGCATTTCCCCGGGGGATAAGCAGTGAAAACTCTTTTGAACTCAGATCGATAAATAATTTCCATGGCTCGCCCCCGAGTCGCTCGGCTATTCGCCACTGCCAGTGATTCAGCAGGGATTTTCCACGGATTTCCAGATCGCGATACTTAAAGTCCAGACGATAAGGATGGATCAAATCGTGAGCCATACTCAGGCCGTACAGCGCCGAAAGCACCCCGAGAGCCGGTCCCTGTCCGGCAAGAAGGAACGCTTCATCGAGGCTCGTCTGTTCGAGGGCCGTAAAAGCCGGGCCGCGGTAGAGCTCCGCCGCCGATAGCATCGGGGATGAGTCCCACTCGGCCCACATGCGGGACAGCCGTTCGGCCTTTTCCGGGGAAATTTTTTCCCGCTGAACAAAATACTCCATGGGACGGTCGGCCAGCATACCGGCGATTACGCCGGCATCCTTAAAAAAAGGCCCGGTTTTCAGGGCTGAAGCCCACTTCCGGGAGGGGGAGATGCTCTGCGTCTTTGACGGGGAGAGAAAGATAAGGACAGAACCATCGATTTTCGCGGGATATTCCATATGTCATCCGAGCATATTCGAAAATATCTTTTTTTGAAATTGCTTCTGGCAATGAAGTTTTTTATACTTTCCTACAGCGATTCATTCGGAGCTATTAATGTCGAAAATGAGGTTTTCCGATAAATCTCCCCTCCCCCCCGATACTCCCTCCACAAAAGAACCATGGCAGATACTCATCGCAGATGACGAGGGAGACGTGCATCTGGTGACCAAGCTGGTTCTGAAGGATTTTTATTTCGAAGACCGGCCGGTGGAGCTGATCAGTTGTTACAACGGTGCTCAGGCCCTTGAACAGGTAAAACAGAATCCCGATACCGCAGTGATAATCCTCGACGTGGTAATGGAAAGCTACACCGCCGGACTGGAAGTGGTGAATCATATACGGCATGAATTCGCCAACAATGAAGTGCGCATCCTGCTTCGTAGCGGTCAGCCGGGATACGCCAACGTATCCGATATTATCCGCCAATACGATATCAATGACTTTATTCGAAAGGAGAGCTCAAAACACCAGGAACTTCGGGACGCGGTTCTCATCGCGCTGCGGTCGTACCGGGATATACAGCTGGCCAAAGACTGTACGGACTACGAATCGGCATGAAAACGCCGCTCCGACTGATTCTCTTCCTGACCGCGTTGCTGATCATGCACACGGCGGCCGCTCAGACCATCCGCGCTTCATTCATCCCCCAACTTAATCCATTCTCCTATGTCGACTCCGATGGATCGCCCAGTGGTTTTTACATCGAACTCTTAGAAGCCATGGCCCGTGACATCGGCTTCGAGCTTAGCTATGTGGAGGGCAGCTGGGGCGAAAACTTCGAACTGGGCCGCAACGGGGAATTGGACCTTCTCATCGCAGTCGCCTATACGCCGGAACGCCGGGAATTTCTCGATTACCTCGACGAACCCGTGGCTTCGGCTTATTCCCAGGTAATCCGTCGCAGAGGGGCGGAAATCGAATCGGTGCTGGATCTCAATGCCCGGCGGGTGGGCATTATGCGGGGGGACAGCAACGGCCAGGGGTTTCTGGAATTCGTGAATGGATTCGAGCTGGATCTGGAGGTAATGCACTACGAAGACTACCCCGCCCTGCTGTCAGCCATCTCTACCGGCGAGGTAGATGCGGGGGCAATCATCAACCTGTATAACCTCGATGATTATCCGGACATCGCCCGCACCAGTATCGTTTTTAATGCCTATTCGACCAGCTTCGCCACCGCCAAGGGCACAAATGCCGAACTGATGTCCGAATTAAATTCCCGACTGGTACGCTGGAAGGCGGACCCCAACTCCCCGTACTACGAAATCTTCTCCCATTATTTCGGAGGTGACAGCCGGCAGCCCATTCCGGCAGGAGTGATTACCGGCATGATCTTCCTGCTGCTGTCTACCATCGGCGCGCTGATAATCGTTCAGATCCTCACCCGCCGCCTTCGCAAGGCCAACGCTCAGTTGGAAGAATGGAACAGCACCCTGGAACAGCGGGTCCAAGCCCGCAGCCTGGAACTTGAGGAGTCCCGGGGCAAACTCCTGGAAGCGGAAAAGATGGCGGCGCTGGGCAACATGGTGGCCGGGGTCGCCCACGAAATCAACACACCGATAGGGGTGGCCCTTACCGCCGCCAGCTATATCAGGGATCATGTCTCGGAAATCAGCCGGCAATTCCGCTCCGATAAATTAAGCCGCGAAGATTTCGATGTATTCCTTGAGAACAGCATGAACTCGGCGGAAATGGTAAGCGGAAATCTCCTGAGGGCCGCCAGCCTCATTCAGTCGTTCAAGGAAATATCCATCGATCAGGTCCGGGGCGAAAGACGCCCCATAAACATCAAGGAATACGGAGAGTCGGTACTCCGGAATCTATATCCCAGGATCAAGGGAAGCGGGCATGAGTACCGCTTCGAAGCCGATAACCAGGTGATCGTTACCGATCCGGGAAGCATCGCCCAAATCATTACCAACCTGTTTGAAAACGCCCTGGTTCACGGTCTGGCGGATCGGGACAACGGACGCATCGACATCGAGATGCGGCTTCGCCGAGATCCGGACCCGCAGGTTCACCTTCGCTTCTCCGACAACGGCTGCGGGGTGGACGAAGCTATTCGTGAAAACATGTTCGAGCCCTTCGTCAGTACCAGAAAGTTCCAGGGCTCTTCCGGACTGGGACTCAGCATCATCCATAATATCATCACCAAAAAACTCTCCGGTGAAATATCAGTTCACAGCGACCGGAAGACGGGAACCGAATTCCGTATTATATTTCCCTGCGAGATTCCCGAATAACACTCGCAGGAGAAAGCAATGAGTTATTACATCAACACCACAGTAAACAGCGATTTCCAGCAGACCCTGGAAAATGTGACCCAGGCATTGAAAACCGAGGGATTCGGAGTCCTGACGGAAATCGACGTGAAAGCCACGATGAAAAAGAAACTGGATGTGGATTTTCGCAACTATCGGATTCTCGGCGCCTGTAATCCCCCCTATGCGTTCCAGGCTTTGAGCAAAGAGGATAAAATCGGGACCATGCTTCCCTGCAACGTCATCGTTCAGGAACTGCAAAACGGCCGCGTTGAAATAGCCGCGGTGGATCCTCTTCGATCCATGCAGGCGGTGGAAAATGCCGAACTCGAAGGAATCGCGACGGAAATCCGCGACAAGCTTAAGCGGGTCATCGAGGCGCTGAAATAGAATTCCGCCGAGGAGGTCACACTTTTTTTTGCATGCTCCAAATCGGCATTATACTGCGTATAGGCGGGTCGCACTGAGATCAGCGATTCCGAAAAGGAGGAAGCATGCCGGGAATTGAGGGGTTTACTGGATATGGAGGACTGGCTCCGCACAGCGGCAGCATAGCCCAGATTCTGGACCTTCAGGGAGTTATCGCCCCCCATGACGGGAAAGCCTACCGGGAGTCACTGCTCTACGGAATCAGCGGAGGGGCGGTATTCGCCTATTTCTATTTTGCATACGAGAATCAGGATCCACAGGTCAATCTTTTAACCCGGAACACATTCGGGGAGTACGGCTGGGACAGCATGTGCGAACGCCTGGGAATATCCCGGGACGTAATTAAATCCACCTCTCCAGAGAAGGCCGAAGCGAAGCTCATCGAACTGCTGGAGGAAGGCAGGGCTCCCGCGGTATGGGCCGATGTATTCACCCTGGGATACGAGTATTCCGATCTGGGCGAAGACATGTGGGCCATGCAGCCGGTGGTGGTTGGAGAATATCCCGACCCGGGATCCGCCGACGGCGGCGAAGTATTATTCGCAGACCGAAGCCAGGCGGTCCACCGCTGCCGGGCAGAAATCTTCCAGGAAGCCCGGGGCCGGATTCAAAAAGACCGATATCAGATGATCACCCTGGAAGCCCCGGACCCCGGGCGACTTCCCGAAGCCGTCAGGGCCGGAATACAAGACGCGGTGCTCTTATTCTTCGAAAAGCCCCCGAAGGGCTCGGGAAATAATTTCGGGTACAAAGCCCTGACCAGGCTCTCGGCCGATGTGGCTTCCATCAAAGGGAAAAGCGCCTGGGACAAGCTTATGCCCGATCCGAGGATGCGTCTCGCCGGTCGCATGAGCGCGCTGAATTACGGGCATTACTTCTGGAAAGACGGAAGCGCCGATGCGGACCGGGGACTTTTCGCCGATTTTCTCGATCAGGCGGCGGTCATTCTGGAAAATGACGGGATCCGATCCGTAGCCGGGCAATACCGAAACATCGCAGCCAAGTGGCAATCGCTGGCTGAACTGTGGCTGCCCAGGGAGCTGCCGCTCTGCGCAGACGCCGCTGACAGCATAGATGGCCGCCATCGCAGCTTCCGGGAAAGCGGGGCCGGGGCCGTCACCGAACTGGCCGCCTTCGATACCCGGCGCCGGCGGGCGCTGGAAAGGGCGGCATCCGGGGAACTCAATCTAGAGAGACTGAAGGATTCTGCGGCGGCGATCTCCGCATTGCTGCTGGAAATCCGCGACGGGGAAGCTGATGCGCTGAGGGAACTGGAAACCCTGGCTTGCTGAGTGACGGCAATCCTCCATGATAATCTATTCCCTTGCCTCGGAACGTCGGGGGCAGTAGCTTTCTAAGCATGGAAAGCATAATGCAGGTCCGGGACCTGACCAAGAGCTTCGGCGAAGTGAAAGCCGTCAGGGGCATCAGCTTTGATATTCCCGCGGGCAGCTGTTTCGGCCTGCTCGGCCCCAACGGCGCAGGAAAGACCACCACCATCGAGATGATGGAGGGTATTCAAAAGCCCGACGGTGGCGAAATTCTGTTCCGGGGCGAAACTATTGATCAGAAGTTCCGTCAGAAGGTCGGCATTCAGTTTCAGCATACGGCGCTGCCCGAATTCATCACCGTCAGAGAGACTCTGGAGCTGTTTTCCAGTTTTTATCCTTCACCCAGGGTCATGGATGAAGTCATCGAGCTATGTTCCCTGGAGGATATCATCCGGCGAGACAACCGCAAGCTCTCAGGCGGACAGCGTCAACGCATGTTGCTGGCCCTGGCGATAATTCCGCGGCCGGAAATCGTTTTCCTGGATGAACCGACAACGGGCCTTGATCCCCAGGCCCGTCGCAATTTCTGGGAATTGATCCGCGGTATCCAGTCTGAGGGCACCACGGTGCTCTTAACCACCCATTACATGGATGAGGCCCAGGTGCTATGCGACCGGATAGCGATTATGGATCACGGAAAAATCCTGGAGCTGGATACTCCGGAGCAATTGCTCCGCCGGCATTTCGACGGCGCGGTGATCCACATACCCTGGACAGATGAATTTACCCGAGACGACGCCCGACGGGTTCCCGATGCCGTGGGGAGCAATGTAACCGAAGCGGGGCTGGAAATCGTCACGGAGCGCCTGGATATGAGCATCAGGGCCCTGATGGATTCCGGTGTAGCCCTGGATGGCATCAATATCCACAAGCCGAATCTCGAAGATCTTTTTATCAAACTGACCGGCAGTTCGCTCCGATCGTGAACCGCCCTACTGAGGAAAGCCGATGAACCGCCTTATCGCATTTAAATCATTCAACGCCATGGTGAAAGCCCGAACCATGGAATTCGTTCGGGACCGGGGCACTTTTTTCTGGAACCTGCTGTTTCCGGTTCTGTTGGTATTCGGGTTTTCCTTTGCGTTTTCCGGCGGTGAAGAGGCGGTGTTCACCGCGGCGGCATACGGGGACCTGCCATCGGACTTCACCCTCTTTGACGGGGGAAGCTTTGAGTTGGTGGATTATCAGCAGCGGGGCCGCAGTCTCGAGGAAGCCCTTGAAAGCCTGCGGGAACACCAGATCGATCTGGTGGTGGATTTCGATCGGAACGAGTACTACATCAATAGCGAAGCCCCGGGAAGCGATATCCTCAGGACCCTGATGAGAAACAGCGGAAATGCGGGATCCGGGGAAAGCGGTGCTTTCGCCGAGGCATCTGTCAGCGGCGAACCGATCCGATACGTCGACTGGCTGGTTCCCGGGGTGATCGGGATGAACATGATGTTCAGCTGCCTGTTCGGCGTGGGTTTCGTCCTGGTGCGATACCGGAAAAACGGCGTTTTAAAGCGAATGAAGGCCACCCCGGTTTCGCCGCTGAATTTCGTTTCGGCACAGGCGGTCTCCCGGCTGATGATCGTACTGATCACCTCGGTGGTGGTTTTCAGCGGCACCAATTTGTTCCTGCGCTTTGTCATGAAAGGCAGCTGGCTCAACCTGCTGTTGCTGACCGCTCTTTCCATCATGTGCATGATCGCCCTGGGACTGGTATTCGCTTCCCGGATCAAGAGCGAGGAGCTGGCGTCGGGACTGCTGAACCTGGTTACCTTTCCGATGCTGATCCTCTCCGGTGTGTTCTTCAGTCTGGAAAACGCGCCGCCCTTCGTGGGCACCGTCGCAAGGATTTTCCCGCTGACCCATTTCATCGACGGGGCCCGGGCGATAATGCTCGACGGGGCCGGAATCGCAGCCGTCGCCCCGAACATGCTCTACCTGCTGGTCCTTACCGCGGTTTTCCTGGTCACAGCCAGCATTATGTTCAAATGGGAGTAAATTCTCCTCAGCGCATGGCCG
>CAWZYW010000072.1:0-8626 GCA_963966255.1 uncultured Salinispira sp.
AACCCCCGAAGCCCCCGCCATAGACGCCGATATCTTCTCCCATCAGGAATACGTTTTCATCACGTCGCATTTCGATGCTCATGGATTCCCGGATCCCTTCGGCATAAGTTATTTCGCCCATCAGTTCACTCCTTAAGAGTTCGGTTCCCGCAGCTTGGCCAGCTGACCGCCGGCTGATGCTGGCGCGGGTTCATGGTTCGGTATCAGGCGTAGACGTCGTCGGTCAGGCTGTCCAGAGACGGTTCGGGACTGTTCTGGGCGAATTCCACCGCCTCTTCCAGTTCATCCCGGGCGACCTTCTCAATGGCATCCAGATCAGCCTCGGAAAACAGGCCCGAGGCGGTCATTTCCGACCGAAGACGGGGAATCGGATCCTTTTTCTTCCACTCATTGATTTCTTCCTTGGTCCGGTAACGATTTGCATCGCTCTTGGAGTGACCGAGGTATCGATAGGTCTCGCTGACCAGCAGGTAAGGACCCTTCTTCCGGACGTGCTCCAGAGCTTTTTTCGTTTCGGCGTACACTTCCAGGATGTCGTTCCCGTCGATGGTCTTTCCGGGAATTCCGTACGCCTTCGCCCGCTGGGCCAGGTCTTTCAGGTTGATGCTTTTATGCCGGCTCATGCTCATTCCGTATTGGTTGTCCTCGCAGACGTAGAGCACCGGGAGATCCCAGACCGAGGCCAGGTTCACCGATTCATGGAAACTGCCTTCGTTGATCGCTCCATCCCCGAAGAAGGCCACCGAAACCCGGTCCAGGCCCTTGAGCTTGCTGGTGATGCCCGCTCCGGTGGCGATGGGGATGCCCCCACCGACGATGCCGTTGGCCCCCAGGTTCCCCCGGGTCAGGTCCGCGATATGCATGGAGCCGCCCTTGCCTTTGCAGTAGCCGGTTTCACGTCCGAAGAGTTCCGCCATCATGCGGTTCAGATCGATTCCCTTTGCGATGGTATGACCGTGACCGCGGTGAGTCGATGAAATCCAATCTTCTTCCCGCAGGGCGGATATGACCCCTACCGCCGTGGCTTCTTCGCCGACATACAGGTGAGTGGTTCCGTGGATCATACCGCGGCTGAAGAAATATGCTACTTTTTCTTCGAAAGCCCGGATTTCATACATACGCCGAAGCATCTGCTCGAGTTCGGGTTTTCCGAGACCCAGATCCGCGATCCGGGATCCCGCCGGCGATTTTGCGTTTTTTGCTGTGGCCATGTATACGCTCCTTCTGCATTCGCGTTATGCTGTTTTCTGCGCAATCATTCAGTAAAAGACCAGTAAGTGAAAAAAATTGCACACAATGAAAATAATTTCAAATAGAATGTAGTATACTCTCAGCGGAAGGTCAACATGCCGGATCTGAAAATCGAACACAAGATTGCCAGACTGTATTATCTGGAAGGCTTTTCTCAAAGCGCCATCGCGAAAAAGCTCAGCATATCAGTCGCATCGGTATCCCGCGCCCTCGCTCGCGCAAAAGACGCGGGGATCGTTCAGATCACCATCGCCGAACCGACCGATGACTTCAGCGGCCTGGAGACCAGGCTTGAGAAGCGTTTTGATATAAAGGAATGCATTATCACCCCCAGCTATGAGCAGGAAGAAACCAGCCGCCGGGCAATGGTCGGCGCACTGGCGGATATGCTGCCCCGGATTCTTCCCATGCACGGGACCCTGGGAGTCAGCTGGGGGGAAACCATGAAGGCGATTGCCGACGGATTGTCTTTACCCACCCCCCTGGAAGCCGATGTCATACCGATGGTCGGCGCCATGGGAACCGTGGAAACCGGCATTTATCCCAATGCCATCGCCCGGGTGTTCGCCGAGAAGCTCGGCGGACGGGCCTTCCTAGTGAACGCCCCGGCGGTAAATGACCGCAAAGAGATGACAGAGGATCTGTACCGCAGCCGAAGTTTCTCATCGGTGCGTGAAATATGGGAACGAATCGATGTGGCTCTGGTCGGTTGCTCCGGCATCGGCCTTGAGGCGAGCATGGCCCGCAACTCCATTTTCACTCCGGATGACATGGAGGCCCTCCGCAGCGAAGGGGCGGTGGCCGCCATGAACTTCTCCTTCCTCAATGGCGAGGGATTACCGGTCCATGGGGATGTCGCTGATCGGATCCTCCACATCCCCCTGGATCAGATGAAATCCTTCGAACACGTGGTACTTATCGCTTCCGGCCGGGCAAAGGTTGACGCCATCCGCGCAGCATTGACCGGAGGCTGGATCACCTCCCTCATAAGCGATGTCGATACCGCAACCCTGATATAAGCCCGGTCATCTTCCAAATACCGCGACATTTCCATGCGCAGCTTACCGTCCCTTGGGGAGGCATATATGCATCCCCTATGTATCGATAGATAAAAATCTCCACTTCCATCGATATAACCGACTGGCATTCAGAAAACATTATCAAAGCCTGAAAAAAATTTCTTGACAGATTGCTGGTCCGGGGTTAGGGTTCATCATATGTGAATATTGATTCACATATGTGAATGCGATGAAACAGAGTGAGACGTTGGTACAGATAGCCAAGTGGTACTTTCTCGACGGTCTCAGTCAGGCTGATATCGCCCGTCGGATTCACAAATCCCGGTCCATGGTATCCAAGATGATCACCGAGGCCCGGAATCAGAAGATCGTCGATATCCGGATCAGCCTTCCCCTGAGCCGGAACAGCGAACTTGAGCAGGGCCTGATTCAGCACTGCTCGCTGGCCGATGCACGGGTGGTCGAAAGCCTGGAATCGGCAGATCTGAACCTGACGGTGCTGGCCAAGGCCGGCGCCGAATGCCTGGCCGAATCCCTGAGGGAGAATTTGACCGTAGGCATGGCCTGGAGCCGTACCATCAGGGAAGTGGTGAAGCAGCTTGAGCCCATGAATCTGAGGGACGTTACGGTGGTTCAGCTGTCCGGCGCCGCATCCCTGGATGATCCCGCAGCCAACGGCAGTGAGATCATCCAGCATTTCGGTGAGAAAATCGGCGCAAGCGAGCGTTATTTTCCGGCCCCCCTGGTGGTTCGCAAGCCTGAGGTGGCCGAGAGCCTGCTGTCGGAGCCGGTGGTTCGCCAAAGCATCGAACTGGCCCGGAGCTGCGATCTCGCGGTGGTGGGCATCGGCGCCATCGATCCGACGGTGAATTCCCTGCTTCAGGCGAAGCTCATCGACCGGCGGACACTGGATCAGTTCATCAGGGAAGGTTCGGTGGGTGACATATTGGCCCATCAGCTGGATCGCGATGGGGAAATGCTGAACCTTGACTTCAACCGACGGGTAATCGGCATGGATATCGCCGCCCTGCGGAATATTCCCCGGGTCGTTGCCGTCGCCGCCGGTGAGAAAAAGGTCGATGCGATCCGGGCGGCGATCGCCGGATGTTATGTCAACGTGCTGGTCACCGACAGCGCCACCGCCGAGCTTCTGCTCGGCCGGTCGCCCGCCGGCACCGATTGCCCGGATAGGCCGTAAACGGCCCTGATAGGAGTTTTAAATGAGACCCATGTCACTGTTCTTCCTTGCCTTCGCATTCGTCTGGATGCTCCAACTGATCCTCTCGCTGCTCCAGACCAAACGTTTCCATCAGCAGGTGGCGAATTTGAGGAAACTCGGCCCCGCTACCGCCGTGGGCCAGAGCGGGAGAAACTGGACCCTGAAAAAGTACGGCGTTATGGTCTGCGACGAAGAGCGGAACGTGGTAAAGGCCCAGAGCCTTACGGGCATCACGGTGTTTTCGAACCTGAAGGATGTGCCCGAGCTGACCGGACTTCCCCTTGAGCGCTTTAATGATGAGAACCCGGTGGAAGGCGTGTCTAAAAAACTCTGGAGCGCTTTTATGAACGCCGCGGATTTCATCGCCCGACATGACCGTAAGCTCGCCGAAGAAGAATCCGACGACGGGGACAGCGCCGATTACGAGATCGTCGACGAGAACGCCTCGGACGAAGACGCGCCGATTGCCGCCGAACAAACGAGCATCGGCTGATTATTTTGTGCACTACCCGTCGTTGACGGGAAAAAAATTATAGGAGGAGCTATGGAAGCCTTAGCTAACTTCGCGAATAATTTTATCGGGGTATTCCAGGAAGGCGGTAATACGTTCTTAGGCCTGGTGACTGGAATTATCCCACTGCTCATCGTTCTGATGACTGCGGTGAACACCCTCATCGCGCTGATCGGACCGGACAAAATCAACAAGGTCGGCGAATGGGCCGCCCGGGACGGGCTCCTGTTCTACCCGATCCGGTACATTGTGCTGCCGTTCCTTTCGGTATTCTTCCTGACCAACCCGATGGCCTACACCATGGGTCGGTTCCTGCCCGAAAAATTCAAACCGGCGTTCTACGATGCGGCGGTATCCTACGTGCATCCTCCGTTGGGTATCTTCCCCCACATCAACCCCGGTGAGATTTTCGTATGGTCCGGTATTGCCGCCGGTATCACCACCCTCGGACTCAACCTGGGTGACCTGGCAATCCGCTACCTGCTGATCGGTCTGGTGGTTATTTTCATCCGCGGTATCGTTACCGAGCGGATCACCGCCATCATGTGGAAGAAGGACTGAGGAGGAAGATATGGCAAATCCCGTAGCAAAAGTACTTGAAGTCATCGGACGTGCCGTCGGCGGCGTCGTTGCAAAGCTGTATCAGGCAGGTCGCGACTCGGTAGACCAGGTCGTTAAGAACGTCCTCCCCTTTATGGCGTTTATCTCCCTGATCATTGGTATCGTTCTGGCTACCGGCGTCGGTAACTGGATTTCCGAAGGATTGACCGGCCTGGCGAACAGTTTCGTCGGACTCCTGGTTCTCTCCGTAATCGTCGGTTTTCCGATTCTTTCCCCGCTGCTCGGTCCCGGTGCGGTAATCGCCCAGATCATCGGTACCCTTATCGGTGTTGAAATCGGCCGTGGAAACATCGCGCCTTCGAACGCACTTCCCGCCCTGTTCGCCATCAATCCCCAGGTTGGTTGTGACTTTATCCCCGTCGGTCTCTCTCTCGGAGAAGCTGAGCCGTACACCGTCGAAATCGGGGTACCCGCGGTGCTCTTCAGCCGTATGATCACCGGCCCCATCGCAGTATTGCTCGCGTGGGCAGCCAGCATCGGTATGTACGCATAAGAGAAATAGGAGTAGGAAATGGGATTCTGGGACAGTGTAAAAAAAACATTAGTCGGATCCGCGCCTGAAAAGCCGGCGGCCAGCGCATCGGCCTCGGCAAGCTCCAGCGCCCCGGCCAAGCCGGCTCCGGATGTGAAACCCGGCGAAGGCTTTAAGGCCGCAGTCGTTGAAGCAGGCACCAAAGGATGGGGTGGTCCCCTGACCATCGCGCCCAACAGTACGCGGAGGCTGATTTACTCAGTTACCGGTGGGGGCATCCATCCCGTGGCCCAGCGTCTGGCAGACCTCACCGGAGCTGAACCCTTCGACGGCTTCAAGTCAAAGGCGGATTTCGGCGAAATCGCCGCGGCGGTCATCGACTGCGGCGGTACCGCCCGGGTGGGGGTATACCCCATGAAAGGCATACCCACCATTGATATTCATGCGGCGACTCCATCGGGGCCGCTCATGAAATATATCACGGAAGAGAACTTCGTCTCCGGCGTAAAGCCAGAGAACATCAAGCCCGTCGAATAGGCATTGCAGTAGCTAAAACGGCCGGGCTCCCAACCCGGCCGTTTTTCTTAAACCCGTACCCAAGTGATTTTTAATCTCTTATTGAGGAGAGATGTCGAGGAGACGTCATGACAAAATACCGCGCTGAGATTCAGTCCGTAGGAGAACTGGCTCAGGAATTCGTCGACGAGGGCATTCTGGTTTTTTTCGCCACCACGGCCCCCGAGGAACTGCAGGACACCGCATTCGTCCACTCCACCACCGAAAAACCCGCAAGCCCGGTGGTAGTGGGAGATCAGGTGTCTATCAACGGAACCGCCTTCCCCGTTATGGCGGTGGGACCGGTGGCCAATGAGAATCTGGCCAACCTCGGTCATCTGGTACTGAAATTCAACGGTCTGAAAGAGGCGGAGATGCCCGGGGACATCAATCTTCCCGAGCAGCCGGTTCCCCGGCTGGGACCCGGATCCGTCGTGGAAATATCGGGAGCTTAGAGCTTCCAGGTTACATGAGAGACAGGAGAACTGAATGGAACTGATTAAATCATTAAACGAATACGCCGCTTCGGGCCGTACCATAAAAGTCGGTCTCGTCGGGGCTGGTCAGATGGGCGAAGGACTTGCCTGCCAGATGGAATTGATGACCGGCATGAGAGCCTTCGCCGTGGCCGACGTGGTTCCCGGACGGCCGGAAGCGGTATTAAAATCCATGCGTGTGGAAAAAAAGGATTACGTTCTGACCGATGATCTGGCCACTGCCAGCCAGGCGGTACGGGATGGAAAACATGTGGGTACCTCCGATGCCGGTATCCTCAGCCGCATCCCCGACCTGGATATTATCGTCGAAGCCACGGGAATCCCCGAAATCGGCGCACAGATCGCCTACGAAGCAATCCTCAACCGCAAACACATACTTCAGATGAACGTGGAGACCGACGCCACCGTGGGCTACATCCTGCGGAAAATGGCCCGAGCCGCCGGGGTAGTGTATACCCTTACCGCCGGGGACGAACCGGGAACCACCATGGAACTCTACGATTTCGCAAAGGGACTGGGATTTGAGGTCGTTGCCGCCGGAAAGGGAAAAAACAATCCCCTGAACCGGGAGGGAAACCCCGAGAATCTGGCCGAAAAGGCCAAGGCCCAGCAGATGAACCCGAAAATGCTCGCCAGCTTCGTCGATGGAACCAAGACCATGGTTGAAATGACCAGTCTGGGTAACGCCATCGGTTTTGTCCCCGATGTCAGGGGTATGCATGGCGCCGAAGCCGGACCCAAGACCCTTCAGGACGTTTTTATCCCGAAGAAAGACGGGGGAATTCTGAACAATACCCAGGTAGTCGAGTACTGTCGGGGCATCGCGCCGGGGGTTTTCGTGATCTTTACCACCGACCACCCGAAGCTCGCACGGGATTTGAAGTATCTCAGCATGGGCCCCGGCCCCTACTGGGCGCTCTATCGCCCCTATCATCTGACCAGCCTGGAAACTCCCGTGTCCATCGCCCGTGCGGTGCTCAATAACGAAACCACAATAGCCACGGATATCCATCCGGTCTGCGAAACGGTTACCTATGCCAAGAAGGACCTGAAAGCCGGGGACAAGATCGACGCCCTGGGCGGATTTACGGTGTACGGCATGATAGAATCCAGCGCGGTGGCTGCCGAGGAGGACCTGCTTCCTCTTGGGCTGGCGCCCAACGCGGTATTAAAGCGCGACGTGAAAATGGGCGAACCGGTAAGCTACGCCGATGTGGATATCGACACGAGCACCACGATTTATCACCTGCGTACCCTGCAGGAAAAAACCATCGCCCGGGAGAAAAACGCATGATTACCGCTCAGCACAAGGTATTGTTCGCCGTCGGGCTTCATGCCCGGCCGGCGGGAAAATTCGTCAAACTGGCCAAAAGCTTCGAGTCGTCCATTACACTACGGAATATCACCCGGGACGGCGAACAGGTCGACGCGAAGAGCCTGGTGAAGGTGATGAAGATCGCCTGTGCCAAAGACCACGAAGTTGAGCTGACCTTCGACGGTCCCGATGAGCAGCCCGCCGCCGATGCGCTGGGAGAGTTCCTGGCCCAGTCGGAAGAGTAATCGGCGGCCTCATGAACAATATGGGCCAACGGGAGACAGTATGAAAGAGTATCGGGGAATCGCCGCCAGTCCGGGCATTGCCGTGGGACCGGTCTTCAATTACGTAAAACAGGATTTACGCTCCCTCATCCTCAGGGATATCGCCGGAGACACGCCTGCGGAAGCCGAAGCTCTGGACCAGGCGTTTTCCCGGGCATCCTCCGATATTCAGGCTCTGGTTGATCTCATGGAAGAGCGGGAGCGCTATGAAGAGGTGGAGGTTTTTTCAATCCAGCTCGAATTTCTCGAGGACCCGTCGTATGGGGAGGAAATCCGGCGATTGGTGAAGGAAGAAGCGTATCGCGCGGCTCATGCGGTTGAAGTGGTTTCTGAACAGCTCAGCGCTGAATTTTCCGAGATCGAGGACGAGTACTTTCAGGGTCGTATTGCGGACATCCAGGATCTGGCCCGTCGGCTGCTTGCGTGTCTCTTTAATGCGAAGGACGTGAGCCTGGCGGATATTTCCGAGCCCTCGGTGATCGTCGCCGACGACCTGACACCCACCGATACGGCCCACCTGGTGCCCGGCACCTCCCTGGCCATCGTCACGCGCCTGGGCAGCGCCACCAGCCATACGGCGATACTCAGCCGCGGCCTGGGAATCCCCTCGGTGGTCGGTCTGGGGGCTTTCCACGCCGATGACGGGACCCGGCTCGTGGTGGACGGCAGCGAAGGCCTGGTCATCGCCGATCCCGATAAGGCCCTGGAAGCCGAATACCAAAAACGGGGCGAAAATTTCCGGGAGCGCCAGGCCGAGCTTCGTGCCCTGGCTGCAGATCCCGCAGTGACTTCCGACGGCGAAACTGTCGAGGTCGCGGCGAATATAGGCAATCTGGGGGATGTCACCCAGGCCCTGGAGCTGTCTCTTATACACATCTCCGA
>CAWZYW010000073.1:0-8583 GCA_963966255.1 uncultured Salinispira sp.
ATCAGCCTCGGTCTCGTGGGCTCGGAGATGTGTATAAGAGACAGGTCTACGCCCTCAACGGCGTCAGCACCAAGCTGGTGCGGACCCTGCAGGCCGTGGCGGACCAGAAAGCCGGCGAGTAACAGTCTGATCGTCAAGCTGCAGACCCGGGTGACCGGGCCTGCGGCATAATGCGGTAAACAAACGGCGTTAGTCTTCTGAAAGGAAGGTGCTATGCTATCGCCGTTGTAAAAAAAACCTATTAAAGGAGAGGATAATATGGCACTTTCTACTGATGAAATTCTGGACGCAATTGCGAACATGACCGTCCTGGAGGTCTCCGAGCTGGTTAAGGCTATGGAAGACAAGTTCGGCGTAACCGCCGCAGCTCCCGTTGCCGTGGCCGCAGGCCCTGCCGCTGCTGCTGAGGAAGCCGGTGAAGAGCAGACCGAATTCACCGTTAAGATCGCCGGTGCCGGTGAGAAGAAGATCAACGTCATCAAGGCGGTTCGGACCATCGTTTCCGGTCTCGGCCTGAAGGAAGCCAAGGAGCTTGTTGAGTCCAACGGCGTCGTGAAGGAAAACGTATCTAAGGAAGAGGCGGCTGAAATCAAGAAAACTCTTGAAGATGCCGGTGCGACTGTCGAAGTTAAGTAAGGGGACTGTGTCCGATACTATCGACATCGAGAATTAGAACAAAGAAATCTCACCGTCAGTTTTGCCCGTTTGAATGCGGGCAGAACGACGGTGGTTTTGTATCTTTAAAGAAAGTACATGCGCCTTTTTCGCGCGTGTCCTTGTTCGGTAGGGTACGCTTTTAGTATACTTTACTGTCCTATCTTATAACCTGGTGCGGGGGAACTGATGTTTAATCGAAATACGGAAATCAAACGGACCGAGGTTGGTACTTCCACGGGCTCCGTCATGGAGCTGCCGAATCTGGTGGATATCCAGCTCTCATCCTACGAGAAATTCCTGCAGCGCGAGCGCTTGAGAGATGGAAAGGCGCCGGAGCTACAGGGCCTGGAAGAAGTATTCCAGACTATTTTTCCCATCGAGAGCCAGGCGGGGGATATGGTCCTCGAGTACGATCATTATACCCTGGATGAGGAGAATATCAAGTTTTCCGAGGCCGAATGCAAGGCGAAGGGGCATACCTACGCCGTTCCCATCAAGGCCAAAATCAATCTCCTGTTCACCGAAACCGGCGAAATCCGCCAGAAAGACATTTATATGGGTGACATTCCCATCATGACCGAGCGGGGCACGTTTATTTACAACGGCGCCGAGCGGGTGGTTGTCAGCCAGATCCATAGGAGTCCCGGGGTTATTTTTTCCCACGAGAAGGGCGTGTACAGTTCCCGGATCATACCCTATCGCGGCTCCTGGCTCGAATTCGAAATCGATCAGAAAAAAGAACTGATTTTCGCAAAAATTGACCGGAAAAAGCGCATCCTCGGTACCCTGTTCCTCAGGGCCCTGGGATACGATACACGGGAAAAAATCATAGACCTCTTTTACAAAATCGTCCCGATGAAGATCGAGGATACTCCCGAAGCCCGGGAAGAGCTGCGCGGCAAGGTTCTCGGCCGGGCGGTGTTCGTGAAGGACGGCGATGAGGAAAAGAAGCTGTACAAGGCCGGTGAAAAGATCCACCCTCACGATGTGGATGAACTGATCCACTCGGCGGTGAGCAGCATCGAAGTTATCGACGATTCTGACCCCGACAGCCTCCACAGCGACATCATCCTGAACTGTTTCGAGCGAGAAGAAAGCAAGCACACAAAAGAAGAAGGCATGGACGAGCCGTCCCACGAAGCGGCCCTTTCCGCGGTTTACTCGGTCATCATGCCGGGCGAACCCATCACCCTGGAAAGCGCGGAGAAGGATTTCAATTCGATGTTTTTCACCTCCCGACGTTACGATCTGGGACGGGTGGGCCGCTACAAACTGAATAAAAAATTCGATTACGAGAATCCCGTGGACGACCACATCCTCACCAAGGAAGATATCATCAACACCATGGGCTATCTGATCCGCGTGTACATCGGCGAAGCGAATGTGGACGATATCGACCATCTGGGTAACCGCCGGGTCCGCTCGGTGGGCGAGCTTCTGGCAAATCAGCTGAAGACCGCGTTCAGCCGGATGGAGCGCATCGCCAAAGAGCGAATGAGCCTTAAGGAAGTCGAGACCATCAAGCCCCAGGATCTCATATCCATCAAGCCGGTGGTTGCGGCCATCAAGGAATTCTTCGGCTCATCCCAGTTGTCCCAATTCATGGACCAGGTCAATCCCCTTTCCGAGCTGACCCACAAGCGGCGGCTCAACGCCCTGGGTCCCGGCGGCTTGAGCCGGGATCGAGCGGGATTCGAGGTCCGGGACGTACACTACACCCATTACGGACGGATGTGTCCCATCGAGACTCCCGAAGGTCCGAATATCGGCCTTATCGTTTCCCTGGCGGGTTACACCCGGGTGAATGACTACGGTTTCCTCGAAACTCCCTACCGCAAGGTTTCGAAGGGAAAGGTAACCGATGAAATCGAGTACCTTTCCGCCATGGACGAGGAAAAGTACTTCATCGCCCAGGCTAACGCGAATATCGACGCCAAGGGCAAGTTCCTGGACGAGCAGGTTTCAGTTCGCCGCCAGGGTGACTATACAACCCGGCCCCCGGCGGATATTCAGTACATGGACGTCTCGCCCAAGCAGGTAATATCCGTATCTTCTGCCCTGATTCCCTTTCTCGAGCACGATGACGCCAACCGTGCCCTGATGGGTTCGAACATGCAGAGACAGGCGGTGCCGCTGGTGAGCCCCGAGCCTCCCCGGGTCGGTACGGGCATGGAGTCCAAGACCGCCTACGATTCCGGCGTATTGGTCAAATCCAGCCGGGCGGGAACCGTGACCTATGTCACCAACTCCCGGATCGAAATCACCCCGGCCAAGCCCGCCTTCGACGGCGACGTTGACGTCTACGAACTGATCAAGTATCAGCGCACCAACCAGGACACCTGTTACGTGCAGAAGCCCATGGTCAAATACAAGCAGAAGGTCAAAGCCAGCGACGCCATCGCCGACGGTCCTTCCACCTTCAAAGGCGAGATGGCCCTGGGCCGGAACGTCCTGGTGGGATTCGTGCCCTGGAACGGTTATAACTACGAAGACGCCATGCTCATCAGCGAAAAGCTGGTGAAAGAGGATATCTTCACTTCAATTCACATCAAAGAATTCAACATCGAGGTAAGGGAAACCAAGCTCGGCCCCGAGAAGATCACCCGGGATATTCCCAATACCAGCGAGAAAGCCCTTGATCAGCTCGACGAAGAAGGAATTGTCCGCATCGGCGCCAAGGTCGGTTCGGGCTTTATCCTCGTCGGTAAGGTGACGCCCAAGAGCGAAACCGAGACCACCCCCGAATTCAAGCTGCTCAATTCCATCTTCGGCGAAAAGGCCAAGGAAGTGCGCGATACCTCCCTGAGGGTGCCCCACGGCGTGGAAGGAACCGTCATCGACGTGCAGCGCCTGCGCCGAAGCGAGGGCGACGACCTGTCCCCCGGCGTCGAGGAAGTGGTGAAGGTTCTGATCGCCACTAAAAAGAAGCTGCAGGAAGGCGACAAGATGGCCGGCCGTCACGGTAACAAGGGTATCATCGCCCGGGTTCTTCCCGAAGAGGATATGCCCTTCATGGCCGACGGTACGCCCCTTGAGCTGTGCCTGAATCCCCTGGGGGTTCCGAGCCGGATGAACATCGGTCAGCTGCTTGAGACCATGCTCGGCTGGGCGGCGGTTTCGAACGATGAGTGGTACACGACTCCCGTGTTCCAGTCCGCCACCGGGGAAGAGATCAAGCAGAAACTGGAGCAGGCGGGCAAGCCAACCAGCTCGAAGATAACCCTGCACGACGGGCGCACCGGCCGGCCTTTTGAGAACGATGTTATGGTGGGCTACATGTACGTCATCAAACTCCACCATCTGGTCACCGACAAGATGCATGCCCGGTCAACCGGACCTTACTCCCTGGTTACCCAGCAGCCCCTCGGCGGTAAGGCCCAGTTCGGCGGTCAGCGCCTTGGTGAGATGGAAGTGTGGGCTCTTGAGGCTTACGGAGCGGCCAACACCCTCCAGGAGCTTCTTACCATCAAGTCCGACGATATGAACGGTCGGGCGAAGATTTACGAAAGCATTGTGAAAGGCGAACCCGGCACCACCGCCGGCGTGCCGGAATCCTTCAACGTATTGGTGCAGGAACTGAGAGGTCTGGCCCTGGACGTGTCGATTTATGACTCGAAAGGCAAGCAGATCCCCCTCACCGAGCGGGACGAGGAACTGATAAACCGTCAGGGCAGCAATTTCTAAGGAAGGGACAGAGTGCGAGAGATACAGGATTTCGACAATATTATGATCAAGCTCGCGTCGCCGGACCAGGTCCGGGCGTGGAGCTACGGAGAAGTCAAGAAACCCGAGACCATCAACTATCGGACGCTGCGCCCTGAGAAGGACGGACTGTTCTGCGAACGGATCTTCGGTACCACCAAAGAGTGGGAATGTTACTGCGGAAAGTTCAAGAGCATACGCTACAAGGGCGTTATCTGCGATCGCTGCGGTGTGGAAGTCACTCACCCCAAAGTCCGCCGCGAACGGATGGGTCACATCGAGCTGGCCAGCCCGGTTAGCCATATCTGGTACTACCGTTCGGTGCCCAGCCGCATGGGCCTGCTGCTCGACCTTACCGTCGCCGCTCTCAGGTCCATCCTCTATTACGAGAAGTACATCGTCATTGATTCGGGAGACACCGACCTCAAGAAGATGGATCTGCTCACCGAGGAAGAGTACGCCGAGGCGAAAGAGCGCTACGGTATGAGTTTCTCCGCCGGCATCGGCGCCGAAGCCATCCGGAATCTCCTGGACACCCTCGATCTGGATTCCCTGAGCGCGGAGCTCAGGGCTACCATGATCGAAAAGGGTGAGAAAGCCGATAAGCGATTGCTGAAACGCATCGAAATCATCGAAAATTTCCGGGACAGCAAGAATGAAGCCGCGTGGATGATCCTCGACGTGATTCCCGTCATTCCCCCTGAGCTGCGGCCCATGGTCCAGCTCGACGGAGGCCGTTTCGCCACCAGCGACCTGAACGACCTCTACCGCCGGGTGATCAACCGGAATAACCGCCTGAAGCGGCTTATGAACCTGAATGCCCCCGATATCATCATCCGGAACGAAAAGCGGATGCTGCAGGAAGCGGTTGATGCCCTCTTCGACAACAGCAAGAAGAAGCGGGTGGTCAAGGGCGCAAGCAACCGGCCCCTGAAATCACTGTCCGATATGCTCAAGGGTAAGCAGGGCCGTTTCCGGCAGAACCTCCTGGGTAAGCGTGTTGACTACTCCGGCCGGTCGGTTATCGTCGTCGGGCCGGACCTTAAGCTCCATCAGTGCGGTCTGCCCACCAAGATGGCTCTGGAACTCTACAAGCCCTTTATCATGAAGAAACTCGTCGAAAAAGACGTGGTGTACAATATCAAGCGGGCCAAGACCCTGGTCGAACAGGAAACCCCCGAGGTATGGGCGGTTCTCGACGAAGTGGTCAAGGAACATCCGGTGCTCCTGAACCGGGCGCCGACCCTTCACCGCCTGGGTATTCAGGCTTTCGAGCCGGTGCTGGTGGATTCCAAGGCCATTAAGCTCCATCCTCTGGTCTGCCATGCGTATAATGCCGACTTCGACGGGGACCAGATGGCGGTACACGTACCGCTGACCCAGGCTGCCCAGATCGAGTGCTGGACTCTTATGCTTTCGGCCCGGAACCTGCTGAATCCCGCCAACGGCAAGCCCATAGTTTTCCCCTCCCAGGACATGGTCCTCGGTATTAACTACATGACCCGCCACAAGGATGACGGCAAGAGTCACGGAAAACGCTATTCCGGTTTTGACGAGGTGGTTTACGCCATCGAGAACATGGACCTGGATTATCAGGCCCTCATCAAGGTGCCGGTTAGCAAGGCCCCTCACAACGGGGAACTGGTGGAAACTACCGCGGGCCGCATGATCCTCAATGATTCCATGCCCGAAGAACTCGAGTACGTGAATTATGCCATGGGCGACAAGGAGCTTCGCGCCCTCATCGCCAAGGTGTACTCCAAGCACGGTCCCTATCTCACGGTCCAGATGCTGGACTCGGTAAAGGACATGGGCTTCCGCTACGCCACGCTTTTCGGCGCCACCATCGGGGTGGATGACATCATCATACCCGAGGCGAAACCGGAGATGATCGACCGGGCCAACAGCGACGTTATCAATATACAGAACCAATATCTGCAGGGCCACATCACCAACGAGGAACGTTACAACCGCGTAGTCGAAGTCTGGTCGAAGACCAACGAAGAACTGACCAATGAGATGATGGTCAAGCTGCAGACCGACCGGGATGGATTCAATCCGGTTTATATGATGGCAAACTCCGGAGCCCGGGGTAGCCGCTCACAGATCCGTCAGCTGGCGGGTATGCGGGGTCTGATGGCCAAGCCGAACGGAGACATCATCGAGCTGCCTATCCGCTCGAACTTCAAGGAAGGCCTTTCGATTATCGAGTTCTTTATCTCAACCAACGGCGCCCGTAAGGGTCTCGCGGACACCGCATTAAAAACCGCCGACGCCGGTTATCTTACCCGGCGGCTTGTGGATATCGCCCAGGACGTGGTGGTAAACGAGGAAGACTGCGGAACAATCAACGGTATCGAGTACAGCGCCATCAAAGACGGTGAAGAAATCGTCGAAACCCTGGAAGAGCGGATCATAGGCCGATTCACCATTGAACGGGTTAAGCATCCCATCAGCGGTGAAATTCTGGTGGACGTGAACGAGGAAATTACCGAGGAAATTGCCGCTGCCATCGAGGAAGCGGGTATCGAAACCGTGCGTATCCGTACGGTACTGACCTGCGAATCCAAGCACGGGGTATGTAAGAAATGCTATGGCCGTAATCTGGCATCGAACCGCACCGTCGAAATCGGCGAGGCGGTTGGTATCATCGCCGCACAGAGTATCGGGCAGCCCGGTACCCAGCTTACCATGCGTACCTTCCACATCGGGGGCGCGGCGACCAAGACCTCGGAAGAAAACCGGACCTTCCTCCATTATCCGGTAATGATCAACAGCGTCCACGGCAACACGGTAACCCTGAAAAACGGCGACCGGCTGTTCACGCGGAAAGGTTTTATCATGGCCAGCAAGGTCCTGGAGACCATCGAACTGGCGAAGGGAACCAAGCTGCTGGTCGAAGAAGGCGATAAGATCGTCAAGGGCCAGGATATCGTGCAAAAGGGCAAGAACAACGAACAGGCGAAGGAAAATGCCTATGCGGTTGTCAAGGACAAGACCCTGTACCTTGTTGCCCAGGAGCAGAAGATAGAAATCCGGAACGGTGCGGATCTGCTGGTGAAAGTGGGTCAGATCGTTCCCGCCGAAGAGTCCATCGCGACCTTCGACCCCTTCTCAGAGCCGATTCTTGCGGAGTTCGACGGTACGGTGTTCTTCGACGACATCGACAAGTCGACCCTGAAGGAAGAAGTGAACGAGGATACCGGTAATATCGAAAAGAAAATCGCAGACCTCAGCACCGAGAGCCTGCAACCCCGGATCATCATCAAAGATGAAAGCGATGAGGAACTCGCCACCTACTATCTGCCCGGCGGTTCGTACCTGAACGTCGATAACGGCGATAAGGTCAAGGCCGGCCGTTCGCTGGCGAAGATCCTGAAAGAGTCTGTGAAGACCCGTGACATTACCGGTGGTCTGCCCCGGGTAGGTGAGCTGTTCGAAGCCCGCAAGCCCAAGGTGCCCGCGGTTCTGGCGAAGGTCAGTGGAACGGTGTTCTTCGAAGGCATCGTCAAATCGAAGCGGGTTATCATGGTGGAAGACCAGTTCGGTCTCCGGCTCAAGCATCTGGTGCCCATGGGAAGACATCTGCTCATCCGCGAAGGCGACCTGGTGGAAGCCGGCGAACCGATTTGCGATGGCGCCGTCGACCCCCACGATATCCTGCAGATTCTCGGAGAAAATGCGCTCCAGCGATTCCTGGTGAACGAAGTGCAGGAAGTCTACCGCCTCCAGGGTGTAGATATCAACGACAAGCACATCGGCGTTATTATCCGTCAGATGATGCGCAAAGTTGAGATCATAAAAGTAGGCGATACGAACTTCATTTACGGCCAGCAGGTCGATAAATACAAGTTCCAGGAAGAGAACCGCAAGGTCGAAAAAGAGGGCGGTCAGCCGGCGGTAGCCCGCCCGCTGCTGCTGGGTATTACCCGGGCATCGCTGAACATCGACAGCTTTATCTCCGCGGCATCCTTCCAGGAAACAACCCGGGTCCTCACCAATGCGGCCATCGCCGGATCGGTTGACGGCCTGCGGGGACTGAAGGAAAACGTGATTATCGGTCACCTGATTCCCGCCGGTACCGGTATGCGGGGCTATAATAAAATCAAGCTCTTCGATGAGAATCGTTCGGACCTTGACGCCCACGTCCAGCAGATCCTCGAACTACGGGAGAAGGAAAAGGCGGCCATCGCCGCCGCAGCCGTCGAAGAAGAGCAGAGCGGA
>CAWZYW010000074.1:0-8541 GCA_963966255.1 uncultured Salinispira sp.
GTCTCCGGTGAAAACATCCAGAAGGGCAGGTCCATGCTGGCCGGCAAGCTGGGGACGCGGATCGGAAGCGAACTGTTCAGCATCAACGACGACCCCCAAAGCGGCCTGGTACCCCGGTACTTCGACGGCGACGGGGTGGAAACCCGCCCGGCGAAGCTGGTGGACAAAGGCGTCTTCAAAACCGTGGTCCATAATCTTTATTCGGCGGCCCGGGAGGAGGGAGCCGAAACCACCGGCCACGGCAGCCGCTCAAAAGCCGGGGTCGGTACCGCTCTCCACGCACCGGTCCTAGAGCCGGGAAGCGGATCCCTTGATGATCTGCTGGCGAAGATGGGCCAGGGTATCCTCGTAACCGAGGTCGAGGGTCTGCATGCGGGGCTGAACCCGGTGACCGGGGATTTTTCCCTGTCCGCCAAGGGATTTATGATAGAGGACGGCAAACGGGCCTATCCGGTGCGCAACATGGTTGCCGCGGGGAATTTCTTCCAGCTCGCCGAAAACCTCAGCGCCGTGGCCGGGGACGCCCGGAAGATATCCCTGGAACCCTTAAACGCTCCGTCAATTTTCCTCTCCAGGATCAGCATTTCGGGTAAATAGTTGAACATCTGGGAAAATGCGCCGCCCCGGGACCGGGGCGGTTTTTTTCGGCCAATCAATTCCCGCTGAGATGCATTGCGATTGAAGTCCATTCTCTGCCGTCCCTGACAACGCTTGTCCGCCAGTGGCGCGGGCACCCGGGTTTCGGACAAGAGGAGGCCAGATGGCGTTTCGGCGGACACGGGATCTGCTCGATCTTATAATCGATATTCATCAATCCATAAGCACTCACTACAATGCGATGGAGGAAAAAGCCAGCGGCCCGGGCCTCATGGACAAGTGGTTTCAGTACACCCCCGACGAGTCCAGCGTGAAAGGCCTTTCGGCGTTCGAGATTTACTCCGATACGGAGATACCGGAAATCATCGAAATGGCGCTGATATTGATCGGAGAGCCGGGGATGCGCCTATATCGCCTCGGGATCCAGTTTCCGGTCCCACGGCCGGTAGAGTATCAAGGCGAATGCCACGGCCGCGGTTATCAGATTGGATGAAATCATGCCGATCCAGATGCCCTGGGGACCGATGCCCATCAGGATGCTGAGTACGTAAGCCACCGGCAGCCGGATGCCCCAGAGCCGCAGGGCGTTCAGCGCCGCCACCGGCCGGGTATCTCCCGAGCCCTGGAATGCCCCGTTGAATACGGTGAACAGCGCGAAGAAGATCACCGACGGGCTGACCAGGCGGAAGAGCACGGCGCCCCATTCGATCACCTCCGGATCGTCGACGAAGAAGCGGGTGACCTGGTTGCCCCAGAAGAACGTGATGGTCATGCTGACGGTGATCATAACCAAGACGGCCCCCAGAGACTGGCGTACCGCCAGGAAGGCCTTTCCCCGTTCCCGGGCTCCCAGACTCTGGCCAACCATCACTGCGGTAGCCTGACTGAATCCCATGGCGGGCATCATAAACAGATTGATGATCCGGTTTCCGATGTTAAACGCCGCGATGACAGCTGTGCCGTAGGTGTTCACGATTCCCTGAAGCACGGTGAAACCCAGGGCCGAAGCGCTCTGGCCCAGGCTGGTGGGCAGGCCGATCCTTATGATCAGCTTGAACGCTTCCCGGTCCGGCCGCATGTGTTTCAGCCTCAGCCTCAAGCCGCTGCTGCGATTGAGAATCACCACCAGCAGAGAGAGCGCCGCGTTGAGTACCCGGGCGATAAAGGTCGCCCAGGCCGCGCCCTGCACGCCCATGGCCGGGAAAGGGCCGATTCCGAAAATAAGCAGCCAGTCGAGCAGAATGTTCAGGCCCACGGTCACCAGGTTGATGTAAAACGGGATATCGCTGCGGCCGATGCCCTGCTGGGCGGCCTGCAGGGCGAAACTCATAAACAGGAAGGGCATAGCGGCCATGACGATGCGCAGGTAATCGGTGGTGGCCGGCAGTATTTCCGCCGGAACGGCCATGGCCCGGAAAATCAGAGGGATAAACAGCTGGATGAGGGGCATAAGCACCAGTCCCATGGCTATCATCATGGATACCGTCTGCCCCAGGTAAAAGTTCACCGCTTTCTCGTCGCCTTTTCCCCGGCTCTGACTGATCAGGGTCCGCCCGGCCTGGCTGAATCCTCCGCTGAACAGCAGCAGCATAAATACGATGCTGAAGCTCGTGGCTGGGCTCGAGACCTCGTTGCGTCCCAGCTGTCCGAGGAAGTAGGTGTCGGTCAGGTTGTACAAGGACTGGAGAAAATTTGTGAGGATAATGGGGCCGGCGACCGCAAAAAGGCTGGAAAACAGCCGTCGCTGTTCCGCGGGTTCTATATCCGGATCCTTCCGGAGAAATGATTGGAGGGTCAAGGCGATATCCTGTATTTTAATTTTGTTTAATATATCGAACTTTCGGAGGAAAAGACAGGAAATCCTGTCTATGTGTCAGGGCAGAAAAAAACCGGCGGAATACCGCCGGTTTCATGAGCTTGTGATGAAGTGATCTAGACCCGGCCGGCCAGGGCCCGGTTCTTTTCATACGCAATGAGTTCATCCCGGGTCAGGCTTCCCTCTTCGATTTCGATATCAAACGCATCGGAGAGCTTGTGAACCAGGACCTTCTTGAATTCGTCCATGCTTACCGTTGCGCCGATTTCGCTTTGTATGCTGGTCATCGGCTCCAGAGCCCGTTCCTTCAATTCCGGCGGGACGTACAGGATCTTAAACAGCGGGCCGTTGTCCATATCTTTCAGGAAGGTGACGATATTCGCCACATAGAGATTCTCGATTTCGCTGAGCAGTATGGTGCCGAGCTTCCTTCCGTTGGACCGGATTGCCCCGATGTGGCTGTACCAGGCGTCGATCACCCCGAGGCTGTGCAGGGCTTTTACCAGCACGTCTCCGATGGCATGGTAGGCTTCATCGAAATCCTTGAAACGGTTCTTCTCGAAGACCATCTGGATGTTTACTGTTGCGCCGGGATCGACGTACACGAAGGTCCGCTGGCCGGTGACTATGACGTGCTCAAGATCGGGACATTCCCGCTGTATTTCCTGTATCAGGCTGGCGAAGTTCGAAAGGCACACAACCGCCTTCGCCCCGCTGTCCTGCAGGATGTGGGTGATTTCCCGGCCCTTGTACATGGTATTAAACGGAACCGCTATGGCCCCCAGCTTCTGAATTCCGAAGAAGCTGTAGTAAAAATCGGGGATGTTGGGAAGCATGATGGCCACCCGGTCGCCGGGTTTGATCCCCAGCGACTCGAGGCCGCCGGCTACCCGGTTTGCCTGTTCATCCACTTCCTGATAGCTCATTACCTGATTCTCGTAGCGGATCGCCTCCCGCCGCCGATACTGGCGGGTCACGGTTTCCAGGAGTTGACCCAGTCCGATGGGCAGTTCGTCCGCCACCGCATCGGTATTTCCGAATAGCTTAGTTTTGAACATGTTCCTTCCTTCTGCTGATGAGCCGGGCGTCCTCTACGTTCTGCCTGAGTTCCCTGCGCAGCACCTTTCCCGTGGCGGTTTTCGGCAGGGACGGGGTAAGCATCCATTCCTGAGGCTGCTTATAGAGAGCGAGGGTGGTGTCGGCGTATTCTCTCAAACTCCGCACCAGCTTTTTCCCCCAGTCGCTTTCCTGAAGTTCTCTGGGGTCTATTTCCGCCGGATCATCGCCGAACTCGGGTGGAATTTCCCGGGGGACGACAAATGCGACGACGGTTTCATCGCCTTTGTCATTTTTGCGGGAGATCACCGCCGATTCGAGGACTGCCTCGTTGAGATCGAGTTCCTCCTCGACTTCCCGGGGGCTGATGTTGTAGCCGTTTCGAATGATGATGTCTTTTTTCCGGTCGGTGATGAAAAAGAATCCGTCTTCATCGACATAGCCGAGGTCGCCGGTGAGAAGCCAGCCGTCTTCGGTCAGTACCTTGGCGGTGGCTTCGGGATTGTTCCAGTAGCCGGCGAATATGGTGGGGGACTTTATGGCGATTTCCCCCTCGGTTCCGGTGGGAACCGGCTGTCCATCATCGTTGATGATTTTCATCTCCACGCCCGCTCCGGCCCGGCCGATTGAACCGTCGCGGTATTTGCCGTTGACTCCGTTGGCAGCCACCGCGGAAGTCGACTCGGTCAGCCCGTATCCCTCCATGATGTCGGTTTCGAATGCCTTGCCGAACTGATCGTACAGGGCGTGGCTCAGGGGAGCCCCGCCGGATATGCAGTGATTGAGGCTCTTGGGGATAATGTTTTTGTTCCGGCTCATCCTGGCAGCCAGCATCAGATGCTGATACATGGTGGGAACCGCCGGGAGAATGGTCGCCTTATTCCGATCGATGGTCTCGAGGAGGATCTGCGGAGAATACCTGGGGATCATGACCAGGCATGCTCCGTAATGCACCGCGGAGATCATCGAATTGGCCAGGCCGAAGATGTGATACAGGGGCAGGGTGCCGATGATCCGGTCCGTCGGCTTGAAATCGAGCAGCGACTTGACCACCGTGCTGCACTGGAAGTGAAAATTCCGGTGGGTCAGCATCGCCCCCTTGGGCAGTCCGGTGGTTCCCGACGTGTAAATCAGCACTGCCGGATCGTCGGGCTCGGTGGGTTTGGACTCGAACTTCTTTGAGGACTTGGCCATCAGATCGCTGAGCTGGATGGTCCCCACGGATTTTGCACCGTTCCTCCCGCTCCGGGGAAGCCTGGCGACGGTGACCCCGTAGCGATCAGCCTGCGATCGGTCGACGGTCACATCCGCCCCGGCTACGATGCCGGGGCGTTTTACGCTCTGAAGAACGACGGTGTCGGGCACCAGGGTGTTGGATAGCTGGTATTTGCCGGCGATCCTGCCCTCGGCCACCGATGCCCCGTAACTCGGGACATCGAAGACATCGCCTTCGGGATTGTATATAAGCCGCCAACGTTCTTGTTTCGTTGTACTCATATCCTCCCCCTAGGCCTTGGCCTTGCTGGATGATTCCGCCTTCAAGTACGCGTCTACTTCGTCGAAGAACTGAGCCTCGATATCTTCACCGGGCCGCCGGGTGAAAAGGCTGGTGAATATGTAGACCAGGGTGTTGACCAGCAGGCTGGGAATCACCGGATGGCCGATGACCAGCGGCCGTTCGCCGTTGACCACGATGACGAGGCTGAGAACCAGATATATGACCCCCGCGAGGGTTCCGGCGATGGCTCCCTGCTTGGTGCCCCGCTTCCAGAGCAGTCCGCCCACCAATGCCGGCGCCCACTGGGCGAAGCCCGGAACGCTGACGTCGGTCAGGTAGAGGGCCATGGCTCCCTGGTTGAGGAAACTCACGATCAAGCTCAGGACCACGACGCCGATGACCGCCCAGCGGGCCCACGTGGTGATCTGCTTGTCGCTGGCTTCGGGTTTGAACAGGCCCTGAATGACGTCCCGGCTTACGATGACGCTGGAAGTCATGAGCTCCGCCGCCGCGGTGCTCACCGCCGCAGCGATTACGCCCAGCAGGACGAACACCCCGAACCATTCGGGAAGGGTGCGGCTGATGATGGTCTGGACAACCCGGTCGGCCTCGGTCTGCAGTGAGACGCCGTTACTTGCCGCCAGGGATTGCAGTTCTTCCAGAGGCATGGCTGCCGGAGCCACCAGAGAACCCCAGAGGAAGGGCAGTATGTAGAAAAACAGTCCCCCGAAAACGAAAATCAGCAGCGGGAACCACTTGAACAGGCTCTTATCCCGGGCGGTCATACAGCCGATGGCCACGTGGGGCCAGCTGAATGCCAGGAGACCAACTACGAAGGTGCCGCCGAGCACCACGGGAGTATATTCACCCACGGGTCCCGGGTCCGACAGCAGGGCCGGCCGGGTCTCGGCGATAATGCTTGCGGCCTGGGCGAGCCCCCCGTCGGGAAACAGTACGTTCACCGCCCACAGCAGGCTGCCCAGCAGGGCAGTCATATATATCACCCCGAGGAAGATATTCACCCATGCGACGATGCGCATGCCTCCGAGCATTACCAGGACGATGAGGATCACCGCGGTATAGATGGCGCCCCACACTGCCGGGAGGCCGGTGAGGGCTTCGAAGCCCGCTCCGACGCCCAGGGGCTGAATGCCCACGTAGGGGACGATAAACGCCAGGATACTCAACGAAAGGATCAGCCGGAGCGCCTTGGACTGATATCGTTCGCCCAGTACCTCAACCGGTGACAGGAAGCGGTTAATTTTCGCCAGAGCCCAGAGCCGGGGACCGAGGAACATGTACAGTCCCGCGAAGCCGACCACCGATCCCCATATAAACATGACGTAACCGGGACCCTGGGTGTACAGAAGTCCGGGGAAGCCGTAAAAGGTCCATGCTGACGAAATGGCGAACAGGACGAAAAAGAACATGACCACCACGCCGATAGTCCGTCCTCCCAGCATAAAGTCTTCGGCGGTCTTCGCGCTGATGCGGTAGCCGTAGGCCGCCATAAACACGATGACCGCTCCGAAGACGGTAAGTGCGATGAGGGTGAAAGCCATGATGCCTCCTAACGGTATGGCCAGAAGAAAAAGAAGTAGATGATGTAGCTAATCAGCCAGAACAGCACAAAAATGATGCCGATGAACAATGGCATGGTTATCCACCCGAACAAGAGAAAGGGTTCTTCCCCGGGGGCGACCTGGGTGCCCCCCACCGCCAGGAACGCGATGAACCCGATTACCGACAACAGCAGGAGAAACAGATATATCCTGCCGGCACTGTGACGAGTCATTTCTTTCATAATCTAAAGAATAATCACATATAGTGATGGTGACACAAGTTTTTCCATTTTTCTGATAAAAATAGTCAGGATTATCGTGGTGAAATCCAATAATATCAACATTTGTGTACCACTTTTTGTGGTCCTTACGCGGGTTTGACAAATTCGACAAGTCAGTTCGAAGGTTTTACACTGAAAGACGGGGATTTCACATGACAAGCACCCGACCTACCCGCTTTCGAGGAAGATGGTATCCCGATTCAACCGTTGTGCTGGATGGGCTGCTCAAACCCGGGGAAGCTTCCGGTGGTAAGGCCGATCCGCGGCTGGTTGGAGCTGCGCTGCCCCATGCAGGTCTGCAGTACTCCGCTGCCGGTCAGCGTATTTTTTACCGGATGCTCCCGGATTCAATCCGGGACTTTGTCCTGCTGGCGCCCAGTCACTACATCGCCATCGGAGGATCTTCCTTCATTGGCGCAGAATATGACGGATACGACGCGGCGTATCGGCTTCTGCCGACCGCCATCGATCCGGGCATGCAATCAGCAGCGGGAATTACCATGTATAATGCCGCCCTCGAAGGGGAGCATGCCCTGGAACTCCTTCTGCCGGGACTGGCCCGCTTTGCTCCTGATGGGGCCCGGGTCTGCGCCCTGATAACACCCCATCTGGAATCCGAATCTCAAATGGAGGCTTTGGCCGAGCAGCTAATGAATCTGACGGACCGGGCCCTGGCGGGTCGGCCCTGGATCCTTCTGGTGAGCAGCGATTTTACCCATTACGGCCCGCGCTTTTCCCATCAGCCCCTGGGCAACTTCACGGATCCCGAGGTGCGCCGGAAGGTGAGGCACCGGAATCTGGCAATTGCCGAACAGCTGACCGGGGGCCGCTGGCGCCAGGCCTATGCACGCATGACTGAAAGCGGAGCGCCGACGATTTGCGGTATCGCTCCACTGATAGTTCAGAGCATCGTCGCCTCGCGTCTCGGCTGGGAAGGGGAGATCCTCTCCTATTATCATTCCGCCGAACTGTCAGGGACATATGACGGCAGCAGGGATGCGGTGGCATACTGCACCCTGGCGTACCGGAAGAAGGGGGAAGAATGAGTGGCTCAGGCCTGCCTGACATCAGCCCCGCCCAACGGCGGATTCTCCTTGTCATGACCCGGGAAATCCTGGTTAGCGCCCTTTTGTGTCCTCCCGGCAGCCAAGGCGGATCAGAGGCGCGGACTGACCTGCGTCGCCACGCGGGTCATCCCCAAGTAAGTAAGCTGCTCACCCTTCATTGCGGGCTGTTCGTCACCCTGCGCCGAAGGGATCGGGGCGGGGAGCTCCGGGGCTGCATCGGGCGGATGACCAGCGATGAGCCCCTGCGGACCTCATTGCCGGAAGTTGCGGTGGATACCGCCGTCCGCGACCGGCGCTTTCCACCGGTGTCGGCGGCGGAATTGCCTTCTATAGGAATAGAGCTCAGCCTGCTGAGTCCCATGACCCGGGCTGCGGGTGGATGGCGGGATATCGAGCTGGGCATTCACGGCATCCATCTCAGTCATGGCATTCATCGGGCGGTCTTTCTCCCGGAGGTCGCCACTGATCAGGGTTGGGACCTGGAGACTACCCTGACCCGTCTCGCTCTCAAGGGGGGGATGGCCGCAGGCGCCTGGAAGGATCCCATGGCCGAAATCCTGCTGTTCACCAGTACTCATTTCGGGGAGGACGACTGATGGACCGGGCGCCGCGCTGCGATTTCTGCGCACATCACTGCGCCATCGGCGAAGGAGAGGTCGGGCGC
>CAWZYW010000075.1:0-8523 GCA_963966255.1 uncultured Salinispira sp.
ACGAGATCAGCCTCGGTCTCGTGGGCTCGGAGATGTGTATAAGAGACAGCCTTCCATAGCTTCTGTATTACTGCCTTGAAATCTGATGCGCCCTGGTTCTCAAGGCCGAGGGCCTTGATCAAAAAGCGGATCTGAAAGGGCATGATCCCGCGCTCGATATCCACCATGACCCGGGCGATGGCTTCGGGACGCCGGACCGCCAGCTCCTCGATTTCCACGCCTCCCTCGGCGCTTGCGAGGATCAGCGCCCTCCCGCTGGGAGGGTCGGCGGTTATGGCCAGGTAGATTTCCCGGTCGATGCTTACCGCCGATTCCGCAAGGACCGATGGAACCGGAATTTCGTGACTGAACAGCCGATGGATTGCTGGAACGAGCTGCCCGGCTTCTCTGATAAAGGGAATTAGCCCTGCCTTGCCCCGGCCGCCCATGAGGACCTGGCTTTTTATCACCAGGGGGAGTCCGAGTTCTTCGCCGGCGCTGGTGACCTGCCGGTTTATCTCTCCCTCCCCGGACGGATAGTTTTCGGGTCGAATGATCCGTATGGAACGGGGAACCGGAATTCCCGCACGCTTGAAAATTTCCTTGGCCTGGTATTCGAATAGTTTCATCTCGTCACGATCCCGCTTTGCCCTCGGCAAGCCACTGAGCGAATATTTCATCATCGCTCGGTTTTGTGGTCGGAAGGAGCTCTGAGACCCAGGTGATATTCAGGAAGTGTTTGTAGTAGATGTTCTCGGTGGTGATATTGCCTCCCCAGGTTCCGCATCCGAGGGTCACGGTGGACGGCATGCCGTTCCAGAAATTGCCTCCGTTTCCCGGGGCCTGCGGCTGGTTGACCAGGATGCGGCTGGTCCGCTGGTTCAATCCCAGTTCTTCAACGTACTCCGGGGTATTGGTGTGGATGCCGCAGGAATGACCGGTGCCCGCGTTGTCGGTGAGACGGGTGAGAATTCGCACCGCCTCGGGAAAGGTTTCGTACTTCCAGATGGTAAGGACCGGCGAAAGCTTTTCACCGGCGAAGCGGTCTTCTTCCAGGGGCATGTTCCCCTCGACGACGATCATTCGCTTGCCCCCGGGCAGCTTGATTCCCGCGCCTTCGGCGATGACCTCGGCGCTGCGCGCGATGATGGCCGGATTAAGGCTGCGGTAGCCGTTTTTATTCTCGATCCACATCCACTCTTCCAGCCTGTCCCGGTCGGATCCCCGTGCGAACCACCCGCCCTCGCGAATCAGGCCTTGGCAGAATTCTTCATATATCGAGCTGTGGACAATAACGGAATTTTCGCTGGAACAGCTGGTGGCATTATCGAAGCACTTGCTCAAGGTGATTTTCGCCGCGGCGTCGGCGACATCGGCATCCTCCGCAACGATCTGCACGGCGTTTCCCGGACCCACGCCGTAGGAAGGGGTGCCGCTGGAGTAGGCTGCCTTTACCATTGCCCCGCCGCCGGTGGCAAGCACCAGGTCGACCTGTTTCATAAGCTCGTTGGTCGCCGGGATGGAGGGTTCGCGGATAATCTGAATAAGATCTTCCGGCGCCCCGGCCTGCCGCAGACCCCGGCGCATCATGTCCACCGCCAAAGCGGAGCTATCCCTGGATCGGGGATGCGGGGCGAAAATGACGGCGTTTCGGCCTTTTATGATGGAAAGGGCATTGCTGCCAGGGGTGGCGGTGGGATTGGTCACCGGCGTCAGGGCGCCGACGACCCCAACGGGCTTGGCGTATTTGCTGATGCCCCTGGCCTCGTCACGCTCGATAAGCCCGACGGATTTGGCCCCCCGGATATCCCTGAGCAGCCCCAGAATCTTCCCCTTGTGCTTTTTTATTTTGTCTTCGACGTTGCCCATTCCCGTCTCTTCGACGGCGAGGGAAGCAAGCCGGGCGATGTTTTCATCGTTGTAGACCTGCCATCCGACGGCGACGCATGCCCGGTCGATTTCTTCCTGAGAGTATCCGCTTACCGCATCCTGGGCTTTCCGGGCCCGATGGACAAGACCGCTGATCATTTCTGCGATATGCGCTTCCTGATTTTCCATGAAGGCTCCTTATTATCGTAGAACGGGTATTTTATTTGAACTGCTCTGCTTCGATGGCTTGCACCAGCTCGAAATTCTTCTGCAGGAAGTCCTTTTTGATTTCCATTTTCTGGGCGAAGGCCATGGCCAGCCATGCTTCTGCAATCTGGACGCCGAGGAAAGGAGCTGTGATCCAGCCGCCCATGGTTATGACATTGGCGTTGTTGATGATTTTCGCCCGTTCGCCGCTGAAAATGGAATCGACCACAGCGGCATAAACGCCCCGATGCTTGTTTGCGACGATGGCCATGCCCTGGCCGGTACCGCAGATCAGGATGCCCTTGTCGGCTTCACCGCGTTGAACCGCACCGGCGACTTTCGGAGCCTGGGCGGTGTAAGGCTCGGGCTTTTCGGGATCGTTGATACCGTAATCGATGACAGTGACATCGTCCCGCCCCGCCAGGAATTCGGCGATGGCCTTTTTCAGGGGGAATCCGGACAGGTCCGATGCGATAGCAATCGTAATCTTAGCTGACATATTCTTTCTCCTCTTTGCGCCTTGGCAGGGGAACATCCCCGCCGGGTCTTAGCGCTTATTTCCCGATGAGCTTCGAAGCTGCGTCTGCTATATGTTTCGCAGTCATGCCGTAGGCTTCAAGCAGCCCGTCGAGAAGTCCAACCTGGCCGAATTCGTCCTGGCTGCCGATGCGGCTCAGACGACAGGGAATTGCCTCTTCAGCGATAACTTCCGCCACTGCCGATCCGAGGCCGTTGTAAATATTGTGGTTTTCGCAACTGATCGCCAGTCCGGTTTTCTTCAGCGAAGAGGCGATGAGCTCACGGTCCAGGGGTTTCAGGCTCAACGCGTCGATGACTTCCGCCTCAATACCGTCGGCTGCAAGCAGATCCGCCGCTTCCAGGGCCTGCTGAAGCATGACCAGGCCCAGTGAAACCAGGGTGATATCCTTTCCCTCGCGGACCAGCTTTCCCTTTCCCAGCTCGAAGTTCTCGCTTTCGTCGTAGTACTGCCATCCGCCTTTGCGGTGCAGCCGGATATACACCGACTTCGGATACTCGGCGATAACCCGAAGCAGCTTGCGCAGGGAAATTTCATCTGAGGGTTCTACGATGGTCAGCTGGGGGACGTTCCGCATCAGGCCCGCGTCTTCGAAGGGCATGTGAGTTCCGCCGTTGAACTGGGCGGTTACCCCCGGGTCGGTACCCACCAGCTTCACATTGAGCCGGGCATAGTTGGCCGAAAGATAGAACTGGTCGTAAACCCGGCGGCTGGCAAAGCAGCCGAAGGTCGCGGCGAAAGGGATCTTACCGGTGGCGGAGAGCCCCGATGCGATGCCTACCATATTCGCTTCGGCGACGCCCACATTGACGGTTCGGTCGGGGTAGGCGGCTTTGAAACCCTTGGTTCCCGATGCGCCCATGAGATCCGCCTCGAGAATGCAGATATCCTTATTATCCGCAGCGAGTTCCACCAGGGCGTCGTTATATACCTGTCGCATATCCATACTAGTTGCTCTCCTGTTCTTCAAGCGCGCGGATTGCCGCATCGGCGGTTTCCCGGTCGATGGGCATATTGTGATTCGCCAGATTATTCTCGGCGAATGCGGCGCCCTTGCCCTTGACGGTGTCCATGATGATCATGCTGGGCCTGTCTTCCACGAGTTTTGCCGCCTCGATGGCCTGATCGATTGCCCCGACGTCGTGACCGTCTATCCGCTGAACATGCCAGTTGAATGCCGACCACTTCGCAGCTATATCCTCCAGCCCCATGATGTCGGCGGTCATGCCGTCGATCTGCATTTTATTGAAATCGGTGAATGCGATGAGCCGGCCGAGTTTGAAGTGCGGGGCCGCCATTGCGGCTTCCCAGATTTGGCCTTCCTGGCTCTCGCCGTCACCGATACAGGCGAAAATGAATGATTCCTTTCCTTCCATGCGCAGGCCCAGCGCGATGCCGATAGCCGCAGAGAGACCCTGGCCCAGACTGCCGGTGGTCATATCGATGCCGGGAGTGCGGTTGCGGTCCGCATGGCTGGGCAGATTGGTTCCCACCTGATTCAAGGTCTTCAGCCAGTCGGGATGGAAAAAACCCCGGTCCGCGAGTACACTGTAAAGGGCGGGGCCCGCATGACCTTTGGAAAGTACAAACCAGTCCCTTTGTTCCATGCGGGGGTTTTTCGGATCGATATTCATCTGCTTGTAATAAAGGACGATAAGCAATTCGACGATGGATAGAGATCCTCCGATATGGCCTATTCCCAGATTCGCTATGGTTTCCAGGGTCATTCGGCGTACAAGGCGCGCCTTCCGCTCGAGCTCATTTCGCGTACTTTGATCCATAATATCCTCAAGATAATTATTTACTTACAGGAAATAATTAAATATAATGTAGCATCGCTTCAAGGGACTGTAAAGCGGTTCTAAAGGAAATGCATACGGTGAAATCGAAAAATCCGGTGAGAAGCAGCGATATCCGCGAATCGAATGAGAAATTGATATTGAGCATCATCCGGGAGAACCGCAGCGTGTCCCAAAGCGATGTTGTTTCCCGAACCGGACTGCGTGCCCCGACGGTCCTTCGGTTTTTTACCGATCTCGAAGAGCGGGGATATATCCGCAAAGCGAAAGCCCCGGAGCCTGTGGTACAGGAAAGCGAAAAACGGGGAAGACGACCAGTGTACTATGAAGTCGTTCCCGAATCGGTGTACGCCATCGGTCTCGAATTCTGGCTCGAATCAGCATCGGTGGTCATCGAAGACTTCAGCGGGAAGGTCGTCTACTCGCGCCTCGAGGATATATCGCAGCGAAGCGGAGAAAATTTACCCGAATACCTTATTTCCTTTGTGCGCGAATCCATACATCATGCAGAGCTCGAAGATGCGAACATAATCGGCATCTGCGTCGCCGCTCCCGGTCAGGTCGACGTGGAAACCGGCGACATCATCCAATATTCCCGCAAAGGCCTTGCCGATATCAATTTGCGTGACGTGTTCCACGATGAATTAGACTTGCCGGTGCTGATCCAGAATAACAGTACCGCCGTCGCATGGGACTTTTACATTAACGGCCCGGGCCGTGAACATCCGTCCCTGTTCACCCTCCTTATCCGGGCCGGCGTGGGCGGTTCGTTTATCGATAACCGTGAGGTTTTTATTACCAAAACCCATACCACCCTGGAAATCGGCCATATTGCCGTCGAGTATAACGGCCGCGCCTGTGACTGCGGCAGCAGCGGCTGTCTGGAAGCATATATTTCCGAGCAGGCAATCCTGGAGGATTGCGCCTGTATTCCGGGAATCCACACCATCGATGATTTCGATACGCTTCCCGATGCCGAACAGAAAGACACCGTGAGCGCATGCCTGGAAGCCAAGAGCGGCATGCTGGCCATGGCGGTGAGGAATCTGATAAGTCTGTTCGGGCCGGAGATGGTTCTGATCGTCACCAGGTCCCAGACCCTCTCGGAAATACTGGCGGATCAGGTCGCCATCGAAGTCCGGAAGCAGTCCAGCGACCGCTGGCAGGGTGAAACCTACATCGCGTCAGCCACCTACGATCCCCTGAGGGCCGGCCGCGGAGCTTCCGAGCTTCTGTTCCGGCAATTCTTGACATAAGGAAGTAACAGAATATGGAATCGGATCATCAATCAGCGGTTCATGCCAGCGGGCATTCCGGCAGCGGCCTACGGGTTGAAAGTAATACTGATAGTTTTTCCATTTATTTCAATGACCGGCTGATCATCCGCCATACGCCTGATAGCCCCTGCCTTTCCAGCGGCCAGGGGGAGGGTAAGTACCGGTTTTTATACGGCCTGTTCAAAATCTCCGACCACAATGTCCGCAGTGAATCGAATATCCCTTTCCAATCCCGGGAAACCGTGGGGGGCGGCATTTCGATTTCCTTTGATACCGGTGCCACCCTCAGCTGCGAAGTTGAAGAAAACCGGCTGCATATACGGGTCAATTGCAGCTCCGAAAACAAAGCGGTGAATCGCGTATGGTTGCGTATTCATGGCCATGTTGGCGAGCGGATTTTCGGCGGCGGCGAACAATACAGCTACCTTGATCTTAAAGGGCGTAAGCTTCCCGTATGGGTTCAGGAACCGGGGCTCGGCCGGGGTCATGATCTGGTGACGCTGCGGGCAGAATTGAAGTCGGGTTACGGGGGAAGCTGGTTTTCAACCTATTTCGCCCAGCCGACGTTTATTTTCTCCGACGGAGCCTACCTTCACCTCGAGTCCAGCGCGTATATGGAAGCGGATTTCACCCGGGACAGGATTTACGGCATTCATGTGTGGGAACCCGATTTTTCACTGGTCCTGGATGTGCAATCCGAACCCATTGATTTGATCGAATCCCTGACCGAGTACATCGGAAGGCAGCCGGCTTTACCGGATTGGGCCTATGACGGGCTGTGGCTGGGCACGCAGGGCGGCCGCGAGGTGACTCATTCCAGGATGAACAAAATGCAGGCTGCCGGGGTGAACATCGCAGCCCTGTGGTGCCAGGACTGGGAGGGGAAAAGGGAGACCAGCTTTGGTAAGCAACTCTTCTGGGACTGGATCTACAGCGGGGAGCTGTATCCCGATCTTCCCGGGTACATCGCCGATTTAAAGCATAAGAACGTGCGCTTCCTGGGCTATATCAATCCATTTCTGGCAATCGAGGGGGAACTATACAAAACCGCCTCTAAAAACGGATACTGCGTCAAGGATCCATCCGGCAGGGACTATCTGGTGACCATCACCGATTTTCCCGCGGCGATGATTGATCTGACGAATCCGGAGTGCCGCCGCTGGATCAAGGAAATAATCAAGACCAACATGATCGGCATCGGCCTTTCGGGATGGATGGCTGATTTCGGCGAGTACATACCCGCCGATGCGGTGTTTCACGACGGTTCGGATGCAGAGCTGTACCACAACCACTATGCCGTCGAATGGGCGAAAACCAACCGGGAAGCCGTCGAGGAAGCCGGTAAAAACGATGAAATCATTTTCTTCATGCGTGCGGGATATAGCGGGAGCCAGCGATACGCATCGGCATTCTGGAACGGCGATCAGCTGGTGAACTGGAGCCGGCATCAGGGTCTCCCAACGGTCATTCCCGCCAGCCTGTCCCTGGGCCTCGTCGGAGCGGGCTACGTCCACTCCGATCTGGGGGGCTACACCACGATCTACCATGTAAAGCGGAGCAAGCGGCTGATTATGCGCTGGGCGGAATTATCTGCCTTCAGCCAGACCATGCGGAGCCACGAGGGCAATCGCCCCCATATCGGCTGGCCTCTGGACGGCGATGAGGAAACCATGAAGCATCTGGCACGCATGACCGGGATCTTCACCTCACTCAAGCCGTATCACCAGGCATTATCGGACGAATATCAGAAAAGAGGCACCCCCCCCATGCGTCATCTCTGGCTCCATTACCCAGATGATGCCCAGGTTTACACGCGAAAGCTTCAATACCAGTACCTCTACGGACCTGATCTTCTGGTGGCGCCGATATACAAGCGCAACGGCCGAACCCGGCGTGCCTATCTGCCTTCGGATGATTGGGTACATCTCTGGACCGGCCGGCGTTTTGAACGGGGATGGGCCCGGGTGTCTGCCAAACCGGGAGAGCCTGCAGTGTTCTATCGCGCGTCATCAGAATGGTCTGAATTCATGAAAAATCTGGCTGAACGCTGGAAATCCGATTAAGTCGACCGCTGCCTGGATAACAGTACTACGTGCTCCGAAAACAGCTGATATTCCCTGCATAATTCTGATACGCGGAATGAGTTAGGGAAAGAGAACAGCATCGAACCGAACAAACTCGTGCTAAACGGCTGCTATTAAGGGATATACACCAGAATATCAGCCGTTTTCGGAGCACTTCAAAAAGAGTATTAATTTTTCTTGCGGATATGGCTATTCGGAGTATAATTACTTACTTATTGTAAGTAAAATAATATATCGACTTCATCAAAGTCGATCGGAAAACCGTGAGGAGTATGGAATGCCTGAACATGGTCAGCTGTTTACTGCTGCAACCAGCCGCTGCGAGTTAAAAGAAGTTTTCAACCCCCATACTTCGAATCTCGATGCATTGAGTGCGGCGGAGATCCGGATTCAGAATTCAACCAGTCCTCCCTTCGCATTCGAAGGGGAGGAAGTTCTCCTGTTCAATCTCGGCTCAGCGCTTACCGCCAGGGTCGACGGAAAAGATTACGAACTCGCCCATTATGACGTTCTCTATGTTCCGTTGAATAAGGGTTTCAAACTTACCCACGGCGGCGATGATCCCGGACACGTATATGCCTACCGGGCTAGCGGAACCGAAGTTCATCCTGTTTTTCATTCGAGCTACGCAGATGCGCAGAAAAATGAAGAGCGGATACGCCATCTTCACCGGAAAGTGGTCTACAAAATGTTCGATGTGTCGGAAGGGGCGAACAAGTTTATGGCGGGGGACACCCTTTTTGACGAACCAAACCGCGCCCGTGCGCACC
>CAWZYW010000076.1:0-8474 GCA_963966255.1 uncultured Salinispira sp.
GCAGGATACTTATGGCGCCCATGGCGCTCATATCGTTGAACCATGGAAGGGACATTCTGACGGCATCCACTTCTTCGGAGGGGAACAGCAGATCGGCTCCCATGCCGATATTCCTCAGGTCTTCCAGCAAAAGGGGATTTATCCTGATGATGTCGCTTGTTTCATCGCGGTAGATCAGGAGGCGATCCATGAGATTCAGCAGTCCGGCGTACAGTTCCGCCGGAGTCCCCCGGCCATCGAAGAAGGCGATGATGGCCTGCGGTTCGGAGGTCTCCAGCAGGTCTATGGCCGAAAGCAGTTCCAGATCCTCTCCGCTGACCCGGGCGATAATGCTTTTTCGGATTTCTTCCCGCTGCAGGTACTGGATCAGCCGCTCGAGGAGCTGGTGTTTGTTATAGGGGGTCTGGACCGGACCCAGGTAGTTCCGGATGACATTGAAAAACACATCGTCATCGAGGGTGAGGAGGAAACTGCGCCAGGCCTGTTCATTTCGTTTCATCTGATTCTTCTGTTTCGGATCGCGGGCGTCCGGTTAATCTTCCCAGACATCCAGCAGGTAGGCATATCCCTGCTCGGCGAGGAATTTCTGCCGGTTCATTCCGAATTCCTCTTCCACAGTATACCGCGATATGAGGCTGTAGAAATACGCAGTTGTCTCTTTCGGCCGCAGAATTCTTCCGAGGCGCTGGGCTTCCTCCTGACGAGAACCGAAGCTTCCGGAAATCTGGATGGCTACCGAGGCATCGGGCAGGTCGATGGCGAAATTCGCCACCTTGGAAACGATTAGGATGCGAATATCCCCGTCGCGGAAGCGCTGATAGAGCTCATCGCGCTCGCCGTTAGGCGTCTTCCCGGTGATGATCGGGGCTTCCAGGCGACGGCGCAGCAGTTCCAGCTGATCGAGATACTGGCCGATGATCAGGATCTGGTCCCGGGGATGGTGATGAATCAGGTAGTCAACGATTGAAAACTTCCGGGGGTTTTCGCTGGCGATCCGGTATTTTTTCCGCTTGTCGGCGGTGGCATAGGGCAGCTGCAGTTCTTCGGGGAGTTCCACGCGGATTTCCTTGCAGATGGCTTCGGAGATCCAGCCCCGGTTTTCAAGGTCTTTCCAGGGTACGTCGAAACGTTTGGGTCCAACCAGGGAAAACACCTCGTTTTCCCGGCCGTCCTCCCGCACCAGGGTGGCGGTCAGGCCCAACCTGCGCACAGCCTGGATTTCAGCGGTAACCCTGAATATCGGGGCGGGGAGCAGGTGCACCTCGTCGTAGATTATCAAGCCCCATGACTCCCGGGTGACCAGGTTGAAATGGGGGAAGGGTCCGTCGATTTCCGGCCGGTATACCAGTATCTGATAGGTGGCGATGGTCACCGGGCGGATTTCCTTGACCTGGCCGCTGTATTCGCCGATCTGGTCCGCCCGAAGGCTGGTTTTATCCAGCAGTTCCCTTTTCCACTGATGAACCGCCGACACATTCGGGGCGAGGATCAGGGTATGGGTACCGAGCTTTACCATCACGTCTATGCCGACGATGGTTTTTCCGCCGCCGCAGGGCAGCACCACGGTGCCGTATCCGGTTCCTCCCTGCAAATTCCCCAGGAAGGACTCGGTGGCCTGCCGCTGATAATCCCGGATCTCGAAGCTTCTGCCCCCCAGGGTTTGCTCCCGGGCGGAAAGCTCCAGATCCTCCCCGTCCCGCAGGGGAATCAGATCCTCCACCGGATATCCCAGGCGGATAAGTTCCTGCTTCACGCTGCCCCGCTGCAGAGGGTGGATGAGAAATCCCCGGTGTTTTTCCGAGATATTGTCAGCGGGTATCACCAGTTTTTTTAACGACCGCTGATTATTGAGCACTTCGAACAGGTGCTGATCCAGGACCTGGAGAAAAAACAGTCCCGAAGATGATCGGGACACTGACTCGGAGGGCAGCAGTTTGATCATACCGAAGCGCCCCATTATCTCGGTAATGTTGCGCTCGACCGAGGCGGGGATGGGGTAACGGCTGAATGAGTCGAGGGTTTCCATAATCGACTTCGGCGAATAACCGGCTGCGGCTGCGTTCCACAGTGACAGCGGGTTGAGCCGATAGCTGTGAATGTGCTCGGGTGATTTTTCCAGCTCCGCGAATGCCGCGATGCTCTTCCGGGCGTCTTCAGCCCGGGGATCGTGAAGGTCGAGAAGGATGGATTGGTCACCCTGGATGATCAGCGGACTGCCGGGACTGGAGAACATATGTACCTAAGCTACCTTATTTTTCCGATGCCTGCAAATCACCGTCCGGATTCAGTTCGCTCAGGGCCAGCCAGGCCATAAGTCCGCTGCCGGTTTCAAGCGCTTTCTCGTCGATCATCAGCCGTGAATTATGCAGCGGCCTGGTCCAGCCCTCCTGCTCGTTCGCAACGCCGAGATTGTAGAAACAACCAGGGATCTCCCGGTTGTAGTAGGAAAAGTCTTCGGCCCACATGACCAGCGGAAGATCCACTACATTTTGCGGTCCCAAATATGCCTCGGCGGCCTGTCGGGTTCTGGCGGTAAGCTTATTATCGTTTTCCAGCACCGGGTATCCCCGGATAATCTCCACTTCGCAACTGCCGTCCATCCCCTCTGCCAGACTTTGTGCGATGTGGGTAATGGTTTCCAGAGCCCGTTCCCTCCACTCCTCGTTAACCGTCCGGAATGTCCCCGCAACGGTCACCCGGTCGGGTATGACGTTCATGGCGCCGTCGGCGATGACCCGCCCGAAACTGAGAACGCTGGGAAGTTCCGGATTCGCGCGGCGGCTTACCACCTGCTGCAGGGCCACGATGATGTGGCTGGTTATCAGCACGGGGTCCACCAGGGCCGACGGCGCGGCCGCGTGACCGCCGCGGCCGCTCACAGTCAGGTAGATTTCATCTGCGCTGGCCATCATCAGGCCCGGGCGGAAACCCACGGTGCCCGCCGAAAGGGATGGATTGATATGTTCTCCGAGGATGCGATTGACCCCCGAAAGAACGCCCTGCTCGATCATGCCCTTGGCCCCCCCGGGGCTCCTTTCCTCCGCCGGCTGAAAAATGAGACGAACCCGGCCGTTGAAATGATCCCGCATTTCGTGGAGGATCCGGCCGGCGGTAAGCACTATCGCGCTGTGGGCGTCATGGCCGCAGGCATGCATGACCCCGTCGTTTGTGCTCCTGAATTCCACGTCGTTTTCTTCGGTTATGGGAAGGGCATCCATGTCCGCCCTCAGAGCAATGGAATGGCCTCCGCCCCCGCCTTCGATATCCGCAACCAGGCCGTATCCCGAGCCGTCGGGTCCGGGCATTCGCCGGAAGGGTATATCGAAGCGCTCCAGCATGCCGGCTATGTAGGCCGAGGTCTCCCGTTCGTGGAAAGATAGTTCGGGATGCTTGTGAAGATGGCGGCGAATGGCGATGGTTTCCGGGGCCAGCTCGGCTGCCCGTCGGCGTACTTCGTTTTGCATGCTCTTCATTGGTGAATCTAATCTAATCGGTAGCGGCGCCGCTGACAAGTTCTTATACTGATACCAGGTCAGCATCACAGGGATATTCGGGATCCAGGAACCTGCGTGCTGACCGGGGAGCGGCAATGGCTGATAAAAATCAGGTGAAGTCCTTCGTAATCGACACCAACGTACTCATCCACCGGCCCGACGCTATTATGAGCTTCCGGGACAATGAGATCATCATCCCCCTGTGGGTTCTGGAAGAGCTGGACAAGCTCAAGACCTACAGCGACGAGCGGGGCCGCAACGCCCGCCATGCCATCCGCTTCCTTGACGAATGCAGCCGGAACGGCGATCTCTCCGAAGGGGTGAAGCTGGATAACGGCAGTATTCTCAAGGTGAAGCTCACCCACACCGAAAACGTCCCAGCGGGAATTCTCCAGGACAAGATGGACAATAAAATTATCCTCGCCGCCTATGAAATCAAGCAGGCCGGAGGGGCGGTGTTTTTCGTTTCAAAGGATATCAACGCACGGGTGAAGGCCACGGCCCTGGGTATCAGGGCCGTTGACTATGAGAAGCAGAAAATCAATATCAGCAAGCTTTACAGCGGCTTCGGACAGATCGAGAGTTCGGTGGACACCATGCGAAGCCTGGAACAGGATGAGGAAATTCCCTGGCATGAAACCCTGCCTCCGAACTTTTTCTTCGTCATGCGGCATGCTGGTGACGGCAAGGACGGGGAAGAACTGCTGGCCCGATTCGTCGCCCAGCGGGGGGTTCTCAAACTGGTTGACTATAAAATGCCCGCGGTGGCGGGGGTTCGGCCGCTTAATCATCAGCAGCGCATGGCCCTCGATCTGCTTTTGGATCCGGATGTGCAGCTGGTGAGCCTGGTGGGCAAGGCCGGTACCGGGAAAACGCTGCTTGCCATCGCCGCCGGCCTGAAGTTAACCATGGAAGACAAGGCCTACAGCCGTGTTCTGGTAAGCCGGCCGGTGATCCCCATGGGGAAGGATATCGGTTTCCTCCCTGGCGCCAAGGATGAAAAGCTCAGCCATTGGATGCAGCCCCTGTTCGACAACCTGGAGTTCATCCTCTCGGTTTACAAGCGTCAAAACATCAAGAATCTGGACCACCTGATGAACAGCAAGGTAATCGAGCTGGAAGCTCTGTCCTACATCCGGGGACGCAGCCTGCCGAGCCAATACATCATTATCGATGAAGCCCAGAACCTTTCGCCCCATGAAATCAAGACCATCGTCAGCCGGGCAGGTGAGGGAAGCAAGGTGGTGCTCACCGGCGATCCCTATCAGATCGACTCTCCGTACCTTGATTCAAGCTCCAACGGGCTCAGTTATCTTGTTGAAGCCTTCAAATCCCAGAATTTAGCGGGCCATATCACCCTGGATCGTTCAGAACGGAGCACTCTTGCGGAACTTGCTGCTGAATTATTGTAATAAATTCGCCGAAAACAAAATGAAGGGATTATACTAAAGCCATGGCAGGTAACGAGGAAGCCACAGTTCTCGATCTCGAAGAAATCGTCGATGACAGCCTCCGCGAAATTGAAGAGCGGCGCAGGCAGTTCAATCTGATGCGCCTGGATAATTCGCTGCGACGTCTGAACGAGCTGGAACGCGAACTGGATGAATTCCTGCGGACCCGGCCGGGCACTTAGATCTGCCAGACGGCGGGCCCTGGATCATCACATCTTTTTCGGAAATCTGCACATTCGCGCTCAATTCTCAGTCCTGCCTGCCGATAATCTAAGAGAAAATAGAAGTGGGGTAGCTGTTTTGAAATCAAGGATACTGCTTTCCCTTCTGCTGACGGCGCTGTTTATAACTCCCGCCGTCGCAGAGGTGCAATTCGCCGATCTTACCATCAATGATGACAACCGCACGCTGTTCACCGCGGAGGTCGATGCCCCGGAGTTCCGCAGCTATCGGACGGCATTCACCGCTACCATCGACAGCGAAAGCGCTGACATCGAAATCACCCAGTTGACCCACTATCCTGAGCGGGTGGCGTATCTGCCCAGCTCAGGACAGCTGCAAATCCATAACCGGTTCGGCCTGTTCCGGACCGACGGGAACCTGGAAAATATCCAGCCGCTGGAAGGTTTCGACAGCTTCGTGGGCGGACAGGATATCCTCACGGGAAAGATCAGTCCCGTTGACATCAGCCCCGACGGGCGGTACATGATCGCTTTCGACCCCCAGAGCCCTGCCTACGGCAACCTGGTACTCACCCGTTTCTCCGACAGCAGCAAGACCGTAATCAGTCGCAACGTCGAATTGAGTCTGGATTCCCTGCCGGTGGCCTGGAGCCCCGAATCGGACTTTTTTATCTATGCGAAAAGCGGTGATCTGTTTTATTTCTCCGTCGATCAGTTCGAAAGCGGGAGGCTGCTAAGCGAAGATTTCCGGAATATCGGTAGCGGGCAAATGTCCAATGTCCGCTGGGGCAGCGAAAACGAGCTGTATTATATCTCCGGGACCCTGGTGTATCAGATTCTCGGTGTCGAGTTTTTTACCCGCTCGCTGTACCAGGAGTTTCTGCGCATCGGACGCATCGTAGGTAAAATCCCGTTCCGCTTCGATCCGAACTTCGATCACTTCTGGATATCCCCCGACGGAACCCAGGTTCTTCTGGACAAGGGCGGGAGGAATATCTATCTGTACTTCCTGCAGACCAACGAGTCGGCCGACACCGCCAGCACCATTCAGCTGCCGTACCTGTATCTGCCGCGGAATGCCGCGGTGGAGGAAGTGATATGGACCAGCGAAGGGGTGGTCACGCTCCTGGTCGGCGGGGTCTTCGAGGGGCAACGCTCCTCAACGATGTATCAGCTCGATCTTTCCGGAAGCGGTGATGACTATTCTTTCGAACGCCTGGACAACAGCTCGGTTCGCTCCATGGTACTCAGTCCCGATGAGGGGAGCATTGCGCTCCTCGGAAGCGATGGAGTTGAATTTTACGACCTCGATACCTGGAGCAAATCAGGGGAATTAAGCCACAACAACCCCCACCACCTGCTTTATGTTAACAGCCGGGAAGTCATCGTCGCCGGATCAGATCTTATCGAACTGGTGGATTTGGATGACGACAGCAGGCGCTTTATCGCCTTCTCCCGAGCGGAATCCCTGGGCTTCAGCAGCTCCAATGGCGAAATCCTGGTGAGCACCGCCGGAGAGACCCAGGAATTCGATAATAAAACCGGACGCTGGTTTTCCCGTGATTCGTTTTCCGCTACGGATGTCGCAGTGGCCACCGACCAATACCGGGTATACCTGCAGGAACTCAGTTCGGGCAGTTATCAGAATATGATTATGATCCGCCGGATTCAGCGGAGTTCCGACGCCCTGGGTACCATCAGCATGTTCGACCCGCCGGTGAAATCATACGAGCCCTTTCCGTCCCAGGACGAGGAAGTGAGCTTCACCACATTCCGCCACGGATCCCGGATCCGGCGCCGGGAAGTCGCGCTGGTTTTCAACGCCGTCGACAGCGCCGAGGGGCTCACCGAGATCCTGGCCACCCTTGAAGATTACGGGATTCGCGCCACGTTCTTCGTAAACGGTGATTTTATCCGTCGGTATCCCGGAGCGACCAGGGAGATATCCCAGAGCATTCACGAAGTAGGGTCGCTGTTCAATATTTATTTCAACATGTCCGATTCGCGTTTTCAGGTTACCCGGGATTTTATCCGCCAGGGTCTGGCCACCAATGAGGATGAGTACTTCGAGTCGACCGGGGAGGAACTTACCCTGCTCTGGCATGCGCCGTATTACTACGTCAGTCCCGAGATCGTCGCAGCCACGGAAAATATGAATTACACCTATATCGGAAGGGACGTCGACAGCCTTGACTGGGTGCCTACCCGCGATGATAATGGCATTTCCCGTTTGTACTATCCTTCCGCGCAGCTCATTGAACGGATTATCGATCTGAAACGCCCGGGATCGATTATCAGCATGACGGTGGGAACCCCCGCCAACGACCGCCAGGACGGCGGAAGAGAAGATTATTTGTTTAAGAATCTCGACATTCTCATCAATTACTTACTTGAACTGGGATACGATATCGTCCCGGTGACGACGCTCATGGACAACGCACGATAAACCGATAGAGGGAAAAGGAAGAGGGGTAATGACAATGCCTATGACCAATTATCAGACCAACGCATACAAAGAGACCAAGGTGAAGACCGCTTCACCGGGAAAAATAATCGTCATGCTGTATGATGAGGCGATAAAGCAGCTCAGTATCGCGATTGATCTGATAGATGAGAAAAACAAGCAGCTGGACCGGGTGAACAACGCAATATTAAAAGCCCGAGATATCATCACCGAGCTGATGGTCTCCCTCGATCTGGAGCAGGGCGGCGATTTCGCGATCCAGATGTTCTCCCTCTACCAGTGGTTCAATGACCGTCTCATGGAAGGCAACCTCAAGAAAGACAACGCGCCACTTACCCAGGTCCGTGACATGATGACTGATATTCGGGGTGCCTGGGCGCAGATCGCCGGCAAGACCAATGTGGATCGCGACGGCGATTCGCCCGGGGTCAACATCGCCGGCTGACCGCCGCCTGCCCGATAATCCGAATCAGAGAAGAAGCCGCCCGTGCCCACGGGCGGTTTTACTTTATATGAACATCTCCCCGCCGATAATAAAGCCAGCGAGCACTTTGCATTTCCCACAGGAGGGGATATGGTAGAAACTATGGAACGAAGCGAAACCGTCCTGAATCTCGATGACCGGGAGCTGCAGGAGCGTATTAATCTTCTCAAGCGCTTGCGCAAGATGCTGGAGATCCAGAGGGACAAATTCCGTGAATATCTTTCGGTCCTTGAAAAACAGGAGCGGTCCATCGTCGACGGCGATACCCGTGCCCTGGAAGCCCAGGCAGTGACCGAACAGCAGATCATCCGGGAAATCATGTCGGTACAGAAAGTCGTAAAACCCCTGGATGAAATGTACCAGCGGGCATATCCCCGCCGGAAAGAGGAAATCACCCGA